>JADGFH010000165.1 GCA_016743925.1 Labilibaculum sp. | reverse complement strand
TATTCTGCAAATTTTTATTGTAAAATATTAAGTGATTTCAATTTTATGTACATCTCTTAATTTCTCGGGGCATACCCCGAGGATTATTTACTTGTCAATAAATTTTTTGTTGTGCAAGTACAGAAATTAAATTGGAAGGCTACTAGCTGCCTATTTAATCAAATTGCAAGTGCTATTTTACTGATAATATATGCACCTTTTCAGTATATATTTATCTTTTTGAGATTATAAAAATAAAATAAATGAGAATAACCAAAAAGTCAATATTGTATTCTTTTTTGATGGTTTGTATTCTATCAGCTTGTACAACAAATGTAAAAAAAGAAGAGTTTAAGACAATCGATAAATTAGTAATAGAAGTGCCTCTATGTGGGAATGCTTGGATGGTTGATGATATATCTTTAAATCAAAGCATGATTACTGATCAGGGTGTAAAGAATTGGTCGAAACAATCATCTTTAATTCGTACTTATGTCAGAGTAAATGGTCCGGGAAAATTAAGTTTGGGAATAAAGGCCAAAAGGATCAAAGGTTCATCAAAAGTGAATGTGAAAATTGGTGCTGTAAATAAAGAAATTACAATTAAGGATACTAAATCAACACTTATTCCTGTTGGGGAATTTGATATTGTTGAAAGTGGATATGTTCAGATTGATTTACAAGGAATTTCTAAAACTGATGAGTTTTTTGGAGAAGTGTCTCATCTTGTAATAGGTGGAGAAGCAACTGCTAAAGGAATTTACTTTGTGAAAGATGATTTTTATTGGGGGAGACGTGGACCGTCTGTTCATTTAGGATATCAGGTGCCTGAAAATGCTGGGAATGTTGAATGGTTCTATAATGAAGTAACAGTACCTAAAGGAGAAGATGTTGTAGGTTCATATTTTATGGCCAATGGTTTTGGTGAAGGGTATTTCGGTATTCAAGTGAATTCAGAAACGGAACGACGAATTCTTTTTTCTGTTTGGAGTCCTTACAAAACGGATGATCCAAATAGTATACCCGAAGATCAAAAAATTAAACTCCTGAGAAAAGGAGAAAATGTAAATACTGGAAGATTTGGAAATGAAGGATCTGGTGGACAGAGTTATAAGTTGTTTGATTGGAAATCGGATAATACTTATAGATTTTTATTAAAAGCTTGCCCTTCTGAAAATAAATCCACTGATTATGCAGCTTATTTCTTTGCTCCTGAAAAAGGAGAATGGGAATTAATTGCTTGCTTCAGAAGACCAAAAACATCTACTTATCTGACAAGACCACATTCATTTTTGGAGAATTTCATAACTGAAATGGGACCAATAAGTCGTAAGGCATTTTATGCCAACCAATGGGTTGTTAATACTGATGGGAACTGGTTTGAATTATCAAAAGCTAAGTTTACTGCCGATGCAACAGCAAGAAAGGATGCCCGATTAGATTATGCAGGCGGTGTAGAAGATGGAAAATTTTACTTAAAAAACTGTGGTTTTTTTAACGAAAGAGTAGCTTTTGATACTTATCATTTAAGAGAAAGAACAGGAGTGAAACCAATAATTGATTTTGATAGTTTGCCATAGCATATGATGATCCTTGAGAAGGTAAAGGAATAGGTACTTAAGAAATTCGATTAAAGCAAATTCAAAAGGGCGGTTAAATATCCTTTAAAAATATTAGCTAGTGGTTAGTTGAATAATAGTGAAGTGATCGCCTGTATTGGCTTTTATACTTCACTATTGTTTTAAATGGAACTGTTGGGAATTATAGTCCTTGAAGAGTTCAAAATTTTGTCTACTCCTGAATTGATAGTAAGTGTTCGTATCTATGTATTGATGGATATAAATTTCATATTTTATCAGCTCAATGTAGTGTTGTGTTCTTAGTATGCAGAAAAAAAAGGATTGTCAAGAAAAATATTTTCTGACAATCCATAAGAATTTGTTTATATTATAGAATGACTATTTAACTAAACTTCATCTAGTCATTAATCGAAACAATAGCTTTCACAACACCTGTTTTAGGATCTAACCATGTTTTAAAATCTTCAATCATATTCTCGAATTTCGCTCTGTGCGAGATTAAAGAATTTACATTTACCTTACCTGATTTCATGCAATCTACGACATGATCAAAATCATCACGAGTCGCATTTCTACTACTTCTAAGAGTTGTTTCTCTTTTGTGGAATTCAGGATGAGCAAAACTAAATGGCTCCAATTGCAATCCAACCATTGTTATTCTCCCACCATGTGCTAAATAATCTAAACTTGCTTCAATTGCTCTTTTATTACCTGTAGCATCAATAATTGCAGTAACCATTTCTCCACCGGTAATCTCTTTAATGGTTTCAATAGGATTATTCAGTGCGTTTACAACGTAATCAACCCCAAATTGCTCTTTTGCAAATTCCAGACGATTATCTTGTACATCCATAGCAATAACCTTAGCACCTGCAATTTTTGCAAAAGCCATTACTCCTAATCCAATAGGACCTGCTCCTGTTACCAATACAAACTCATCTTTCTTCACTTCCGTAATACGAACAGCATGAGCTCCTATCGCCATGGGTTCAACCATAGCCAACTCGTCGTAACTCATTCCTTGTCCGTGAATTAATGCGTATTGTGGCACATTTAAGTAATCTACCATACCTCCATCGATGTGTACCCCAGCACCTTGAATGTTTGTGCAACAATTAGGTTTTCCATTTCTGCATGCAATACACTCTTTACATGGATAATAAGGTATAAATGTTACCTGTTCACCTACCTTGAAATTACCTTCCGCTGAATCTAACTCTACAATCTCTCCAGATAATTCATGACCAAGCACTCTTGGATATGAGAAAAAAGGTTGTGTTCCCTCAAAAGCGTGTAAATCGGTTCCACAAATACCTATTCTCTTTATTTTTAATAAAGCATTCCCCTCTTTTCTTTCAGGTTGAGATACTTGTTTCATCTCAAATTGACCTGGTTCATTACATACTAATTGCTTCATTTTTATATTTTTAAAAGTCCTAATTTATAAATACGTTCCATTAACTGCCATTTTTCATCGGCACTAGCATCTATTGAAGTGTTCTGAAAATGAGCAACATAAGCTTCCCATTCTGACTGACGTGGCTTGGCAGCCAGTTCAGTCATTGCTTTGTCGTGATCAAAATCAGCAATTGTGTCCATAATCATGAACAATTGATTTTTAACAATGTAGATTTCCATATCAATGATACCAACATCTAACATTCCTTGAGTTATTTCAGGCCATGCAGCACCAGCTGCATGAACCTCTTTATATTCTTCAATCAGTTTGTCATCATTCTTTAAACAAAGTGATTTACAATATCTTTTGTAGTTATCTGTATTCGACATTTCCTTTAAATTAAGCCATGTGAATTTTTACTGTTCTGTATCCGTAAAAAGCGATTAAAACAAAACAGATTAGTGGTAAAATAAATGAGAAGTTAACCGCTGGCATATTGAAAACAACATCCATATCGATAATGGCAGCTTGAATTTTTGGTAAGAAAGTACCACCAACAATTGACATGATTAATCCTGCAGCTCCAAATTTAGCATCATCGCCCATTCCTTCTAAAGCAATACCATAAATGGTAGGGAACATTAGAGACATGCAAGCTGAAACACCAATTAGACAATACAATCCAGAGATTCCTTGCAGCATAATTGTTCCTGTTGCTAAAACTACTCCACCAATTGCTAGATACTGTAGTAATCTTCCTGGTTTGATATACTTTAACATGAAAGTACATACGAATCGAGCAACTAAGAAAAAGAACATCGCCAGAATGTTATACAACTGAGCAATATGTGCAGCAGCTCCTTCGGTCAATCCATTGGCTCCTTTTCCTGAAGCAATAATATCTCTTACACTATCGGAAAGAAATCCTAATGAATTTACAATGCTTAGCCAACCAGATTCAAGATCCTGAGGTGTTAATCCTCCTTTTACAAAAATACGTTGCCCATATTGAACAACGAATGTCCAACACATAATCTGTGCTCCAACATAAAACATCTGAGCAATAACTCCTTCTCGATATTTTTTGATTTTAAGTAACTTAGCTAAAGTTCCAAATAGATTCAAGCTATGATCTGCATCTTCATTCTTAGGCATTTTTGCTAATGCAATAATGATAAACATGGCAATAATCACCAATCCAATAGCAATATAAGGAGTACTTAAAATACTAAGATCACTCATTTTTACCGCTTCAAATTCTGCAGGTGATAAGGTAGTTCTTGCTTCAGCACCACGAGGATCAAGACGAGCCTGTATTACTGTAGTCGCAATAAACATTCCTGTTAAAGAACCCATTGGATTAAAAGCTTGTGCTAAATTCAAACGACGAGTAGCTGTAGAATCAGCTCCCATAGATAGAATGTATGGGTTTGCACTGGTTTCCAAGAATGACAAACCACAAGTCATTACGAAGTAAGCGATCAAAAATGGATAATACATTCCTAAAGCACTTGCTGGAAGAAATAACAATCCACCTGTGGCATACAATCCTAATCCGACAAGAATACCTGCCTTATAAGTATACTTTCTAATGAATAAAGCTGCTGGAAAAGCCATTGCTCCATACCCACCATAAAAAACTACTTGTACCCAAGTTCCTCCACTGGCTCCCATGCTAAATATTCGGGAAAAAGCTTCTACCATTGGGTTGGTAATATCATTAGCAAATCCCCAAAGTGCAAAACAGAATGTTATTAAAACAAACGGGACTAATACTGCTCTCGAAACTACTTTATCTTTTGTGCTCACTTTGTGTATTTTGGTTTAAATTCGATTAATTCTCAATACTTACCTTCAAGCTTGTTTACTAAACTAGCACCTTACGTGATGAAACTACATTTTCAGTAATCTCATTAAAGATCTCTTCGCTAAGTACTCCTTCATCCCAAGCATCCAACAAATCAGTTAACTGAGCTTTGGTATGAGGACCAACAACTACACGATCAGCCTCTTCCATAGAGAATAAGTAACGTAAGGCCAATCTTGACAATGGAATGTTGTGTTTCTTTGCAATCTCATTTGTTTTCATTGCTATATCTACATCCAAATTCGTGATCCACTCATTATTTGGTCTGTCTTCATTATACGTATCCAAACGTCTTCCTAACAATCCCATGTGTAATGCAGAAGCTGCATAGTAAGCAATATTCTCTTCTCGAATTTGAGGAATATCTTTTTCGAAACCAGATAGGTTACAAGCATCCATTTTCAAAAATCCTGACAATACATCAAAATTATCTTTGATCATGTGCGGGTAAAAACGATCGATTGGATTTCCACCAATTCCTAACATATCAACAATTCCTTCTTTTTTGAAAGATTGTAAACAATCCATAATCTCATCCATTTTTTCAACTGGAACCAAATGTGGCTCATGTAAAAATAACAGATCAATTTTATCAATACCTAAAACCTCAAGACTTTCATAAACACTTCTTTTCATTGTCTCAGGAGTATAGTCCACGATGCAATCATCAGCTTTTTCAGCTCTTAAACGACCCACTTTAGTACTAATGAATGGTTTTTCTCCTGTCCACTGACGTAAAGCTTTCCCTAGGTAAGTTTGAGACATGTTGTAAGAAGGAGCAGTATCGAAAACACGAACACCTCTTTCCAAAGCATACATCATAGACTCCAAAGCATCTTTTTCTTCAACAGGACTCCATACACCACCTAAACCAGAACATCCGCAAACCAAACGGCTTTGATCTGAGAAAAAACTACTGTTTTTATAATCTCCTTTAATATATGTCGGTTTTGTTTTCATGTTGTTTTAATTTTTTAGTTGATAAAATTCGATTGCATTACCTCCAAGAATAGCTTCCTGTTCTGCAGTAGTATATTTCTTAATTTTTTCGATAATCAAATTCATTACCTTCTGGTAAGATCCTGCCAAAGTACAAACTGGCCAATCCGAGCCAATCATTAATCGACTAGGACCAAAAGCCTCCAATACCACATCTAAATATGGATTTATGTCTTCTTCTGTCCAATTCGCCCAATCTGCTTCAGTAACGATTCCGGATAACTTGCAAGAAACATTTGGCAAAGCAGCTATTTTTCGAATTCCATAAGCCCAAACTTCCATCTTTTGATCTTTAATTTCAGGCTTGGCAATGTGATCCAACACAAATTTCTGATTTGGAAATTTAGCGGCAAACTCAGCACTTGGCTTCAAGTGTTTTGCAAAAATTAGAATGTCGTAAGTAAAACCAAACTCTTCTAATAAGGCAAAACCGTTGCAAAATTTCTCTCCTAATATGAAATTATCATCTTGCTCATCCTGAACAACGTGACGAAATCCTTTTAGCACAGGAAATTTGCTATAATACTCTAGTCTTTCACGTAAATTATCTGCTCTTAAATCAACCCAACCTACAACTCCTTTTATAAATTGATTCTTTTCTGCTAAATCAATTAAAAAATCGGTTTCGGCTTCGGTTTGATCTGCTTGTACAGCAACACATCCATCAAAATCAATAGCTTCTAAATTTACTTGCAAATCTTTTGGAGCAAAATCATTTTGAAGAACAGCCATTTCATCTGATATCCAGCTATGTTTTTCTGGACAGTAATTCCAAAAATGCTGATGGGAGTCAATTGTTTGTACTTTCATAAGCTTTAGTTCAGTTTACGTTTCTTGAGTAAGAACAATAAACTCTTACCGAAGAATTCAATAGTGAATTTTACAACATTGATTCAATTGCCTTTTTCATTCCTTTTTCGTGAATCGACTGAAGTGATTCAGTTACCGTTTCGCACAATCCAGGAACTTCATTCAAGTCTCTTTTCCATACTTTATCGTATGCCAAAACATTCTTCACAAGAGAACCGAATTCTAATTCAGACTTCATTGCAGCCCATTCCAATTTCATTAAATCCATTACATCTTGAGAATCGTTCACTGGAATTTCTTCTAGGTTACGTTTTCCACGATAGAAGTACAACATTGCTGCTAATGCAAAACTCAAACGCTGAGGAATTTCATTATTTTGCTCCTGATAAGCCAATAAAGTTGGCAATACACGAGTTTCGAACTTCGAGAATGAATTCAATGAAATTGGCAGTAATAAATGGTGGATGTAAGGATTTCTAAAACGATCCAATACATCAGCTGCAAAAGTTTCTAACTCCTGCTTATCCATATCTAAAGATGGAATGATCTCTTCTTTCAATGCTTTTTTAAGGAAACGACCACAAACATCATCTTCAACAGCTTGTCTTACTGCATCAATTCCATATAAGTAAGCTACAGGAACTAAAATGGTGTGTAAACCATTCAAGATTCTCACTTTACGCTTTTTGTATGGTGTGATATCATCCGTAAAAATCACATTTAAACCTGCTGCTGGAGCTAGAAATTCTTTTTGCACTTGCTCTGGAGCTTGTATTATCCATAAGTGGAAAAATTCACCTTCAACAACCAAGTTATCTTCGTATCCTAATTCGGCTTTAATTTCTGGCATTCTATCTTTTGGATAACCAGTAACAATACGGTCAACCAATGTATTGCAGAAGTAGTTTGCTTCGTTAATCCACTTCACAAAATCAGCTTCCAACTTCCAAAGCTCAGCATTTTTTAGTACGATTTCTTTCAATCGATCTGCATTTGCATCAATCAATTCGCATGGAATGATAATTAAACCTTTAGCAGCCTCACCTTTAAAATGAGTAAAACGACGATAAAGTAAAGCTGTTAATTTTCCAGGATAAGAATTCTGAGGCTTGTCTTCTAACTTGTCATTTGCATCGAAAGCAATACCTGCCTCTGTTGTATTCGAAATCACAAAACGAAGGCTTTCCTCTTCGGCCTGAGCCATGTATAGATCATTCTCAGTATAAGGATTAATACCTCCTTGGATGGCATCGATTAATGTGTGCTCACTTTTAGCTTCACCATTTTGAATTCCGCGAAGATAAAGCGTGTACAATCCATCTTGATCATTCAACATATCGACCATACCACGATCGATTGGCTGAACGACTTTAATACCAGCTTCAAAATTTTGCTTTTTGTTCATGGTATCAATCATCCAATCAACAAAAGCTCTTAAAAAATTCCCTTCACCAAACTGTAACACTTTGGTTGGAAGTGAAGCAATTGCAACGTCGTTATTTGTTCTATTTAATTTCATCATTACGTTCTATTATTCTTTCTTTTCAATTTTTGATTTATTATAAAGAAACGCCACGTTTCCAAGGAATGAAGTCAAACTGACGAAGCTCTTCTGCTTTCACCAATTCTTCGCCAGATGCTACTCTAATAATTAGCTCTAACAATTCAATTGCTTTTTCGCGAATAGAATATTCGCCTGTTACAATTGTTCCCGCATTAAAATCGATAATATCACTCATTTTATCGGAAAGCATTGTATTGCTAGCAACCTTAACTACCGGAACTGTAGGGTTACCAGTTGGCGTACCTAATCCTGTGCTAAACAAAATCACATTTGCTCCTGATGATGCAAGACCGGTAGTTGATTCAACATCGTTTCCCGGTGTACAAAGTAAATTCAGTCCCTTTTTGCTTACTACTTCGGTATAATCTAAGACATCAACAACTTGAGAAGCACCACCTTTTAATGCTGCTCCTGCAGATTTCATTGCATCAGTAATCAAACCATCTTTAATATTTCCTGGAGAAGGATTCGCTTCGAATCCAGAACCTGACTCAACAGCACGCTTAGCGTAAGTTCTGATCAAGTCAGAGAATTTATCAGCATCTTCTGAGTTTACACAGCGGTCAACAATATTCTGCTCTACTCCATTCAATTCAGGAAATTCAGAAAGGATTGCGCCTCCACCTAAAGTGACAATCATATCGCTCACATAACCCAAAAGAGGATTCGCTGAAATACCTGAAAAACCATCAGATCCTCCACATTCAAGACCAATTAACAGTTCGCTTAGTGGAGCGTCTTCTCTTTTGTATTCGTTTGCTTCCATTAAGCCAGCATAAGTCTGCTTTATTGCTTCTGCGATAAAATCACGCTCCGAAGTACTTTGTTGTTGTTCTAAAATGTAAACTGGCTTCTTCCCTAATACACCAAACTCCTCTAAAAATCCGTTAATATATTTCACTTCTGCATTCTGACATCCTAACCCGATAATTGTTGCTCCAGCAACATTAGCATTAGCAATATATCCAGCTAAAAGTTTGCTTAATACGATAGCATCTTCTCTTGTACCACCACATCCACCTTCGTGAGTTAGGAAACGAATTCCATCCACATTTGGAAAAAATGGAGAAAATTGTTTCTTACTATTCAAGTTCAAAACATCGATTTTTAAAATTTCTTCAGCACTAGCACCTTTTGCTGATGCTTCTTTCAATACATCCATGTTAATTTTATGAGAAGTCTCGTGCTTGTATCCCAATTGAGATTCCAATTCTTCTTGAAGTACTTTTATATTACGATTCTGGCAAAATACCAATGGAATAACCAACCAATGATTTGCTGTTCCTACTTTACCATCTTTTCGTTTGTATCCTTTGAAAGTTCTGTTTTCAAACTCACTTACATCAGGAGCTGTCCATGAATGTTCAGAAGTAGATTTGCTAAATCCTTCGGTATAATGCACAATATTCTCTGTGGTAATCACCTCACCTTTTCCAATAAATTGAAGAGCTTTACCAACAGGAAAACCATACATTACAATTATATCACCTTCGTTAAAATCAAGTTCTGCAATTTTGTGTTTTACTTGAACTCCATTTTTCACCAGATATTCCTCATTCTGATAAGTTACTGTTTCGCCTGCTGCAATATCTACCAAAGCGACTAGTAAATTATCTTTCGGACTTATTTTTATCAACTTCTCTTTCATAAGCATTGGCTTGTTCTATCGATTGAACTGATTCTAAAAAAAATATCAGACAATCTTAAATCAACTTTTTATGGTTGGATGTATATTCACCTGTTCAATCGATTGAATTGTTCAGCAAAAAAATATCGAACAAATAGAT
>JADGFH010000164.1 GCA_016743925.1 Labilibaculum sp. | reverse complement strand
CCAGTAATATTAGGGTTAAATTGTCCATTATTATCATTATAACAACGTAAATGTTCAGGTTTCAATTCCATAACAATTTCAGGATTTGAACTTATATTTACTAACTCATCAAGAGTTGTACATGAATTTTCATCTCCAACACGAACCGTATAGTCTCCAGAATAAAGACCTGTGATATTTTCATCGGCTTGCAAAGTGTTATCCAAAAAGTATGAAAGAATTCCAGTTCCACCCGATGCTGCAATTAATATTTCTCCTTCCGGTACAGTAAAACAAGTCAAATCTTTTTTAGTAATATCATTAACCAACAACTCGTATGCATCGAAAACATTTACAATAGTATCAAACTCGCAATTTTTACCATCCGCTACCGTAATGTTATATTTCCCAGGTGTTAGATTTAAAGCTGTACTTTCCCAAGTCAATTTATTGGTTGAAGTAGAAGGTGTGAAATTATTACCTGCTTCATCGACCCAAGTAAATTGGTATTCTGGATATTGAATATTTACTACTTTAGCCACAACACGCCCGTTTCCTTCACCAAAACACTTCACATTATTAGCCGTTATTTCAAGAGATACATTCGATTTTGTTCCTAATTGAACTTCGATTACCGACTCTATCATACATTGAGATGCATCTTTTAATACATTATTTAAACCATAAATAACATCCACTTTATAGAAACCGCTTACTTTAACTTCAATTATTGCATTCGTTTCAGGTAGTTTGGTATAAGAGCCAACTGAACCATCAACACTATAATTCCACTGGAAAGTAGTATTACTATTAATTGGAAAATTCTTTACATGATCCAATACTGCTATATCACTACACCATTCTTCTCTAGGCTGATCAAAACTTCCTTCAAAAGATGGAGGATCTTCAACGCCATCGACACCTGCAGGTACAAAAACAAATCCTGTCGTGTTATTATTATCGTAATGATATTTAACTGGATGGTCGGCCGCGGATCCCGAAGAACCTACAATATCTGTTAATGAGGCGTTGTAAATTTTTTCAAATAATCCAGAAGGCTTAATAATAAAGGCTTTATCACCAGGAGTACTTGCTTTAAGGAAAACATATGAACATCGAACACCTTCCATTTTCAGATCATAAATAACAGTAATTGTTTTTCCTGATTCAATTGTATTGTTCTCGTATCCTAGCGTAAATTCCAGGTTATCAAAAGTATTGTCTCCAAAAATCTGTCCTTGTTCTAAAAATCGAACTGATCTAAATGTTCCCTTACCAGTGCCTTGAATCTTTATAATTCCATTATTTAGAAAATCCACAAAACCAAAAGTCACATCGGTATCAGCCTCACAATAAATTCCTCCGCCATTCACAAATGTAATTTTTGTATCTGTAGCTATGAATTCCAATCCTCCAAGGGTATTTATTTTCATATTCCAACCTGTCGGTTTATCAGAAGTTACATTGACCAAGGAACCACTCATATCAAACTTACGAACAGCATTAAAATCACCTAAGGACAATGAGTTAAATTTACCAACAGTAAAATCATGACCTTTAGTTGAAACAGAACCATTTTCAATAAATAAATCACCTGAAGTTATTAGACTTGAACTCCAAACCCAAACTTGTTTATCACCATTAAAAATGACGTCACCATCCATTGATTTATCAGCAAAATCAACGATTTTATCACCAGTTAACCCATCTCCAATAAAATCAAAAATTCCTCTCATACTAATAGACATGGTCTCTGTTAAATCCATAAAACCACCTAACTCAAGACGAGCATCTACATTAAAATTAGCATCAGGATCTACATCGTCGGCCCAAGTCATGTTATGACACTTTCCATCTGCAAGTAACTCAACAATTTTACTTCCAAGAAATGAGTTCGCAGTAAAAAACACATCATCATTCAAAGTAGGTTCACATCCTTCTTCACTACCATCGGCAGCACGACTCCAATTTTCGTGATTATTCCACTTGTCGTCTGCACCATTTCCAGTCCAATACAATGCGATTGGGGCAATAATTTCATCCGTATTCCATCCAAGAACATTTCCTAAATCGAAAGAATTACTTGCAGAGTATGTTACTCCTCCTGAAATATCGGCATGTATATCTTTTAATTGTAAGAAATTTCCATTAACATTATTCGCTGCAACTATAAAAGTTTCCTTACCAACACCATCTTTAGATGAGTGCAAATAAATAGGAGCAAAACAGCTACCTTCTGCTAAAAGGAAATCCATTTCGTAAGTCTTTCCATTTTGGAATTCAAATTCGAAACCTCTTCCTAATTCAAGTGTTCCAAATTTATTTTTACCGTTTATCGATCCATTGCCTTTAAATTGAAGATAGTCCACATATGGAATAATTCCAGAGAAACCAGAGTCTAACTCTCCTTCGTTCTCAAAAACTAATTTATTAAATGAAATATTGTGAGTCGTAGCACCGGCAATAAATACCTCCGCATCATCAATAAAAGTAATTGTACTGTTTGTTGATAAAAATTCGAAACCTAAATCTAAATAAGCATCTGCCAAATTAAAGTAAATAGATCTGCCCAAAACATCTTCTCTACCTGTAATTGTTATATTCGAATTTTGTATATCTAATCCACGGGTATTGACACCATCTGTCGGATCTGAAGATGAAATACTCTTACATTCCAAATCATTTCCATCGGTGACTAGCTTACCATATCTAATAAAACAATCACCCACCATTTGCATGTTATCAAGCAATTTCCATTCACCACCATTTCCATCAAACTCAACAATATTTGGAAACACATAACCAAAAGAATTGATTACTTGTGGTTCTGTTGCTCTAAAGTAAAAATTAACCATTGCTGACAAATCAATATTTACATCAGGATTAAATTTTAACGATCCATAAATATAAACACCTGTAATATCTGTTGTACCCATTTCAAAATTAGGCCTTGCAGCTTCTGAACCAGTCCAATCCATTGTTCTACAGCGAATATCACTTGCTCCTGTAAATACGGTTTGTTCGGTATCAGTAAATGAACCGCTATCAAAAAACACATTGTCTTTTGCCGTTGGCACACAACCAGCTGCTCCAGATACTGTTACCCAATGACTAGGATCATCCCAATTTCCTGTTCCGCCAACCCAATACAAATCGGTTCCTGCTGGTTCATCTTCAAATTTCCAACCATCAGCTCCACCTAAATCAATAGAAGCTTTAGCTACGAATACATCCGCTGGCTGAGCTTTAACATTTAGAATATTAACTGAATTTGCAGTTATATTAATGACACCTGTTTTTGCTTCAAAAATTGCCTGATCAGCACGAGAAGCTGTGATATCTATAGTTCCTTCACAAGCACCATTTGCGATTAATCCACCTAGAATAAATTTTTGGGTACTTTCAAACACATAAGTTTTACCAACTGCTAACTGAATACTCTCCGTAGTAAAACTTATTTCAGAATCATTTTTCTTTCTAAAATAAGTATTGCCATTAAGTACTAAATTATTAAAAGTAATATCATCAGAAAATGTATCAATATAGGCGTTGCCATCAGCATCTTCGAAAGTTACATCGTAAAATGTAACGGGAACAGCTCCTTTAGAAATAACTAAATCGCCTCCTGTTGTAAATATAATTTCTGATGTTCCTGAATTCAATGTAAAACCGTCTGGAGAAACTTCAAATCTTTCCAATTTAAACTTTGTTGCTCCTAAACTTAAGGATCTGGTATTATCAATACCGAAATTAGAGATGAAGCTTTTCGCATCCATGTCTTGATCATTAGAGATCAAATCTCCATTCTCTAATAAAATTGTACCAGAAGTTTTTAAGGCGCTAGTTAATGTCCAATTCCCTGCATCCCAAGTTCCATCATCTTTCTGTGTTCCTTCAAATTTTAAATCGCTAAGTAAAGTTACTGCACCTGCATTTATATTCTCTGCAGCAATAGATTTAAAATAAAACTCTCCAGAAAAAGAAAAATTTGAACCATCCATTCCTGAAAAATCAGTTGAACCAAAAATTGAAATTGGTTGATCTCCTGTAAAACTCATCAAATTGGCATTTGTCCAAGTTATATTGTGACATTCTGCTAGAGTTCCTTTTTTTGAGATCTTCACTATTTTGCTATCACCAGATGAAACATTTATTTCATTGAAAACAACATCATCTAACCTCGTTGGAATACAACCAGTACTCCAGTTTCCTGCGTTAAACCAATTGTCATCACTTGCTCCAGTCCATTTTACTTCTCCTCCAACCAAATCAACTGGAAAAATCCAACCTTCGTATCCTGAAATCCCAATCGATTCTGCAGCAGTAAGGGTTCCAATACTTCCTGTAACATTTAAATCTTCAATCCTTAATCGAATTAAATCTGTGGAAGCAACATCGCATTCTAAGAAAGCTATACCACCATCACCTTTAAGAGTAATATAATCCGAACATGTTCCATGTGCAACTAGACCTTCAGCAACAAGAATTTTTTGCGTACTTCCTGCTAAAAATAAATATTGTTTCCCTTTGCTAAATGTCAATTTATCGAACTGATGATTACCAATTAACTTCGCACTCCCATTAAACAATAGTGATTCAAAACTTGGCTCAGCAATTCCTTCATTGGTCAAAAATACCTGTCCATCAGGGTAATTAAACACAACACGTCCATAAGTTATGAAATCGGAAGAACTATTATAAAACTCGGCAGCATCCTTTGTTAATCTTATTTCTGAATTGGTACTTATAAGATTTAAATTTGTACCAGCTACATTCCAGGCTTTCGAAACACCATCCGTAATCGTAATATTCGAATTTGAAATATCCAATTTTCGATTTAAGGTACTTATTGAAACAAATTGAGCTGCTGCAAAATCAAAACCATTAGTAATTACATTTCCTTCAATTAATTCTACCGTATTTAAAACAGTAAGATCAGTAGCGAAAGTCCAATCACCAGATCCATCAAACAACACAGGACCTAAAATATTTTTATTTAAAACAATGGTATTGGAATCATCTCCACTAAACTGTGTTTCTCCAGAAAAGTTCCAAGTGCAATTACCTGCTGCAAGAGAACCATAAATTTCAAGCTTATTTGCCCCCTCCAGAGTTGAGTTATCATCAATACTAAGATTTTTACATTCTGCAAGAATATCCACATTAACAATAAATGTAGCTGGAATTATTGCATTGTTATTCCTTGATGGAACACAACCACTATCCCAGTTTGAAGATGTTCCCCAGTTACCATCACCAGCCGTTCCAACCCAGGTGTAATCAGCAGAAGAAGGTGCATTAAATGTCCAATTCGTATTGTTTCCACCTAGATTATATGAATTATTTGCAATAAAAGGAATTGCAGTTCCAAGGGCATTAATATTTTTAACTTTTAAGTGATCAAGATTCACAGCTGTAGCCGAAATTTTCCCTCCAAAAGCATCTCCTAGCAAATTAATGTATGCAAAGCATTCTCCTAGCGCCGTAAAAGTTCCGTTTATATTCTGAGTTCCATTAAAAATAGAATAGATATGTCCTGCATTTAGCGTTAAATCATTAAAGTCATTTTCGCCTTTTAAAGTCCCATCTAATTCGAAAATTACATCATGAAAAGAGGTAAGAATATTAGAACTTTCAATTGCTCCTTCATTTCCTGTATATACAAGGTCGTAAAAATCGATACGTTTTGTTCCTGTAATTTGAATGATCGAATTGGTTGAACTAACCACTATTTTCGATGTTCCAGGATAAAGATTTAAATTATCTGCTTGAAATGAAATTACCGGACCTCCACTCTTTTGGAGGTTAATTGTTGAAGCGTTTAAATACAATTCTCGAGAAACCGAGTTTTCTGAAAGAATGCTACCACATGTTAACTCTGCTTCAATACTTAATGTTCCTTGATTAAAATAAATGGTGTTATCTAAAAGATTCATTGTGCTGGTTATTCTCCAGCCTCCATTATTTTCAAAATAGAAATCGCCATTAAAGGTGTTTCCTCCAAAATCAATTTCATTTCCCAGAGTATTAGCTCTAAAATAAAGTGGACGATCCAAATCAATGATCATTTTATCATTGAACTTCACACCTCCATAAATAACAAGATAATGGGCAATATTATTATCTGTTTTTAAAGTAGGCATATTCTTCACATCACCCCAATGCATATTTAAACATCTGGCAACACTTGTAATTGTTACCTCCGCATCAGCATCTGGAAAGGAAAACTGATCAAAGTAGACATTGTCATCTTTATCTGGCAATGAAGCTGCTCCATTCACTTTTCCACCTGGCTGATCACTCCAATGCTTAATATCATTAAAGTTACCTGATCCTCCAATCCAATAGAAATCACGTGCTTCCGCTGATAAATAAAGAAATTGTAATATTATAATTAATAGTATACTTGCTGTATTCCTTTTCATAACAATTTGTTTTCCAATAAACCGATCTCCTAATTACCTTAGGCAGAAACATATATTCTTCATACTAAAGAATCATTTGTTTTGACGAGAGAAAAATAAATAAGTTTCAAATTTGGGGAAAAATTTCAACATATTAATTATTACCCCATTTTATTTCGTTCAATAAAGTCCATTTTATAGGAGATTTTAACTTGTGTTCATAATTTAACTAAATTTAAACATCATTACACCCACCAATTTCAGTAGTTTGTAAAAAAAAATCCCATCATTGAATAAATTCAAAATGGGATTTAATATCTAAGTAGGCTTATAATTAGAAAAAATAAATGCGTTCAATATTCTCCCACTCAAAGATTTGATATTCATCCTCTTCTAAGAATACAATAACTCCTGCATTTTTATTTGAAACATCTGTTTGATCTCCTAAATATAACCTCTTCCCATTTTTAAGTTCAACAAGGCAGTAATTATAAGCCATCGGCTTAATACTTTTAATATTTCGGAATGGGACAGAGAAATCTAGTTCATCGTTTAAACCGTTCAAAATCTCAGAATCCATAGCCTCATCTAAATCGTATACGATTGTTCCTTTGTACGATTTCCCATCCTTTGTAAGTAATGTACCGAACAACCTTTGAGATACCCTAAACTCTTTTTGACAGTTTAGCTCATTATGTGAAAATGTAATCAATTCTAAAGAAAGAAAATGATTCCATGGAAAATCGATACGTCCCACATTTGGAATACTTACAATTATACCTCTGTTATCTTTATTGACATCGTTCTTTCCCCTTAAATCAAATTTTCGCCCTGAGCGTAGGCTGATTCTACTACCGTTTTCAATTTTCTCAATCGCCTTGATTTTAGAAAAACTGATTGCTATATCTCCATCACGACTTCTGCCATCTAACATATCCGTGATTAATCGTTCATCATGATCCCATTGAATAAATCCCGTAAATTCTCCTTTTGTAGTTACCAATTTTCCATATATTGGTTCGCCGAAATTTTCTATTCCAGTTATTGGAGGAGCTTCAAAATTTACCACATCGATTCTGTTCCAATCTATTTTCAACAGACCTAATTCCTGATCTATTATCCAAACCTTAGTTCCTACATCATTCGATCCACCTGCTAAATTAATGTACTTGCCATCGCGCAATTCCAAACTAACCGATTCTTGCCCTGTGACAGAAATAGATTTTATATCTCCAAATCGACATTGAAACTTCCTTGCATAATTACCCTGCAATGAATTGCGATCACCATCTATTGTGAATTCAATTCGATCCCAGTGTTTTCTTCTTTTCAAATCTTGGCTTTCGCGCGCTCTCGATTTAGGCAAATATTTCACATATGGATTTTCTTCCTTTTCAGCATTAAAAACATCCGTTAAAAATACTTCTTCATCATTCCATCTAATAGCACCACGATACACATCACCATCAATGGTAACAATATCGCCATATAAATAACACGGGTAATTTTGGCTCTGAGCAGTGTAAGAGCCTAATAAAAAATGTATAAAAAGAAAAAAGAGCAAAATATTTTTCACTAAATTATCCATATTTCCTGATTTAATTATTATTCCTTTTCGCTCGTAAGACGAAGCAAAAGGTTAAAAGTTACAGCAAATATCGATAAAATCTTAAGCTATTTTTTACGGAAGAGAACTTGAATATTTTTAGCCGATCCTGCTGGAGTAAAAATTTGTATTACCTCCCAATTAGCATCATAATTCGCAATTGCTTTTTTCAAATTATAAATCTTATGCAATTTCTCCGTTATTTCGTCTGATTTAGCATTAATCTCTTCAGTAATATCCCAAGAAAAAGATTCTAATCTGAAAAAAATTGATTGCTTTTTATTCTCTAACTTAACTTCTACCTCTGCAATCTGATTATCATCATTTAATGGAATTGGAACGCATATTTCTCTCATGATTTAAAAGTTTTAAATGTAAAAAAAGTAGTTATTATTCGTATTTAATGGCTTTTATTGGATCAGATGTGGCTGCCCTATATGATTGCCAAGCAACAGTAGAAAGTCCAATAAACAGAGATACTACCATGGTCACCACAAATACCCAAATACCTATTGATATATGATATGGAAAATCAATCAACCATAAATTTAAAGCCCAATACGATATGGGAATAGAAATTAAGTTGGCAATTAAAATTAAACGAATAAATTCTTTGGTTAACAAGTACACTAATTTATCAACCGAAGCTCCTAATACTTTTCGAATACCAAGCTCCTTAGTTCTTTGCTCTGCCATAAAAGAAGACAAGCCAAACAATCCAAGTGAGGCAATTAGAATACTAATTAGTGAGAATAATGAAAATATCCACATTAACCTTTCCTCTGTCTCGTAGTTTTCTTTCATTCTGTCATCTAAAAAGTCATAAGAAAAAGACATATTGGGGCAAAGTTCATTCCACACCTTCTCGATATAAGCAATACTTTCTTTTCTGTTTTCTGCATTTATTCGCACATACAAAACTCTCTTGTAATTTTCATTCTCCGAAACAATCAAACTTATCGGCTCAACAACATCTCTAAGTGATTGATAATGGAAATCTTGCACAACACCTATCACTTCTCCTAACATTACATCATTTTCATCTTCATCTTGGCCTTCTATTTCAACACCTAATTGAAGTTTCTTCCCAAGCGGGCCTTTAAGCCAATGAAATTTATTAACCGCAGCTTGATTTACAATAAATGCAGAAGCAGTATCTGAAATAATTTCGCGATTAAAATCGCGCCCCTCCAATACATTCATTTCCATAACATCGAGATAGTCAAAGTCAACAACATTAAAATTTAATGCGTATTGCTGCATTCCTTCTTTACTCTCATATAAATGAACCGTTTTCGCTGCTCCAAACACAAGCATCGAGCTTGAAGTTGCAACACCCTTAATATTCGGATTTTTCTTAAGTTCAGTTTTTAAGGCATCCATTCTCGTTCGTAAAACAGAATCTCTAACCACTGTAACAACTACATTTTCCTTATTAAACCCAACATCTTTATTATTCATATAAACGAGCTGAGACCCTACTATAATTGTACCACTAATCATCATTGCAGACACAGTGAATTGTAAAATAACGAGGAATTTCCGTAACATCCCATTGGCTCCTTTAGCTCCATTTCTTCCCTTTAGAATAAAGGCAGGTTGAAAAGAGGATAAATACAAAGCAGGATAACTTCCAGATATAATACCTAATATAACTGCAAGGATTACATTAAACAAAATCACTTCTGGAGTATTAACAACACTCAACACTAATTCCTTATTCACCAATTGATTAAAAAATGGTAAAAGTAATTCAACACAAATCAATGCAATAATTAACGCGAGCACTGTTAATGAAATACTTTCCAACATAAACTGTCGAATAATATTTTCACGTTGCGCTCCAACCACCTTACGAATACCAACTTCTTTGGCTCGCTTCGACGATCTTGCGGTTGCCATATTCATATAATTTATGCTGGCAATAGAAAGAATAAAAATGGCAATAATTGATAAAATGTAAATATATTTTATATTTCCAGTAGGAGCATCCCACT
>JADGFH010000163.1 GCA_016743925.1 Labilibaculum sp. | reverse complement strand
CTACCACGTATCGCGTAAGCGAGCGGCTCACCAATTAAGGGTATGTATTCAGCAATTTGAGTAATTACTGTAATTGCCCAATAAGCTAACTGATCCCATGGCAAAAGGTAACCTGTAAAACTAGATGCCAATACCAAAAACATCATTAACAATCCATAAATCCAATTCTCTGCTCTTTTTAAATGAAAACTTTGTGAGTAGTAGGTTCTTATTAAATGTAGAAAAGAAACCAATACCATTAATTTTGCAGATAAATGATGCAGGTTACGAATGAATTGACCGAACATTGTATTGTTCTTTAAACCTAAAATTGAATCGTAGGCGTGTTGAACGGTTGGAATGTAAGAAAATCGAAGAAGTAAGCCTGTAATCGAGAGAATTATGAATAGTAAAGCACAGACACCTCCTAAGCCGAAAGTTCGGTTAAATTTTATGGCTCTTGAATCAATTTTAGCCGGATGTAGGTGCAGAAAAAACTTTTCTAATGATGAGGGGGTTCTATCTTCAGTATTCTTCTTAGTCATTACAGGGATTATGTGATTTGTTATGTGATTACAAAGAAAGTGAAAATGGATTGAATCTGAAAGGAAATAAGGTACACTTAATGGATAGAATGGGGTGGCGATTGCAATTGTAAGATGGATATTAGGATATTGTTTGTAAAAAGTAGGGGAGCTTTCCTTGCCCCTTGTGACCGAAGCTTCGCCCTTTGGGGCTGAAGATTATCCCTTTGGGGATAATGCCTCGCCCCTTAGGGTTGAAGTCTTGCCCTTTGTGCTTACTGCTTTGCCCCTTGTGACCGAAGCTTCGCCCTTTGGGGCTGAAGATTTTCCCCTTGGGGATGAAGCCTCTCCCCATGTTCGGGAACTGATGGCTCCTAAAAAAAGAGATGCCAGGTGACATCTCTTTTCATTGTATTTTGCAATTGGACTAGTTGATAATCACTTCATCGGCAAAAATCCAAGAAGGCAAACCAGCGGCATTGTGCCAAACAGGCGCCTTACTTATATTTTTAGCGGTAATTTTCACATATCTTACCTTAATCGGTTTGAAAGTACTTGTGAAGTATTCAATATCATTCTTTTTACTTTTTTTCGATAGAGCATTAGTACAGTTTACTTTTTTAATATCGATAAAAGAATTACCATCGGTTGAGTAGGAGTAAGTTACACTTTTAGGAAAGAAGACAATGTGATTGGTTACTTGAAGAAATCCGGTAGAAATATTTTTAATCTCTACTTCCTTCCCCAAATCAATTACTGCTTCTAAATTATTTCCTTCGAAGCCGAGCCAATTAGCATAAAAGTTACTTCCACCTAAAGCGGCATCCGTTAAAGCCTGTGGATTTTCGTCGGCATATTTTTTTGGTTTGGTGTTGAGCTTTACTGTTTTGCCTCTTGCAATATTTGGCATTGCGGCTCTGTTTAAACTTTCTTCGTATAAACTTAAATACTCCTTAACGGTATAGCCCATTTCGTTCATAAGGGTGATATTTGAAGTTTCGCAGGTCTGTTTGAAGCGTTTGATACGCATGTTCACATCGCTTGAAATTGCACCATCTTTTAACAATTGAAAATCGGATGACATTCCGTTTCGAGCCATTTCGAGCATGGCATAATCGGTACTTAAACGAGCTGTTCTCACACGATTTAATAATTCTACCTTATCTGCAACTGCTTTTTCGGCATCATTAAAAAAGTGATTGTACTGTGTTAAAAGCTCAGGTTTTAAGAAGGAGTTGAATGCTTGCGCCGGATCACCATAAAGAAAAAGGAAATAATCTGGGTCTTTTTTAATCTCGGCATGAACCAAATCGATGTACTTTTTCACAAAAATACCAGCTTCTCCGTAATAGCCATTTACAAATTCAGTAATGAGTTCATCAACGTTTAGATCTGGATTCCATAATAATTTTGCAGTTAGATAAGAGCGCAATTCGAACAATTCACTAGGATTATTACTGTGTTGTTCAAATACCCACTTGGCATTATTATCTCTAAAAAATTGTAGGTTGGGTTGTAGGGTGTGGATGTTTGGAAATGGAGCCAAAAAATTGGTGAACTGGGTAGTATAATCCCAAATTCGAATGTTTTTCGTTACCTCTTTCCAGCCCATTAAATCTTCTGCAAAATCAGAGCAGTTATCAGCAATGCTAGCACTTCTATCGCATTCTATCGAGCAAAGCGTAATCAATACATTGTCGAGAGGCTTTGTTTTTGGTGCTTTACGAGTATATTGATAGGCCAAAGTAGAAATTTGTTTAGCTGGAAATTGTTTGGCTACATCATTTACAAAACGAACCATTGAACCACTTGGAGAGCCTTCTTCCTTATCAATTTTTGAACAAGCTGAACATTGGCAATGCTGTGTATTGTCATCCTGACTAACCGAAATTACATTTGCTTCCGGATATCTGTTAAAGTAGGCTTGAACTGAATCTTTAACTATTTTAAGAACATCTTTATTTGTTAGGCACAATTGTGTATGAAGCCTCTTTTCCCCTCGCAATGCATAATATTCGGGATGTTTTTTGTAGAAGGCTTTTTCAGGTACAAACCGATGAAAGGTGTGAACTCTGGCTGTTGGCACATAAGCAGGAAAAGCCTCATGCGTAACTCTTAGTTTATCTGCAAAATCATGATTCTTATAAAACAAGCGAGAGTGCATGGTTCGTGTGGTAATCTCTGGCGTATAAGAATAGCTCAAAGGAGTTGGCACTGAAATAGCATCGAGAGAAGGAATTTTTTCTACACTAGGAGAATACCATCTGCAGTCAGCGTATTTTTCCAGAAATTCATATACCGCATACAATGTGCTCATTGAATTGCCACCGGATATGATTAGCTGATCGTTTTTGTTTTCAATGCGGATTGAATGTGCAGAAGTAGCCTGAACAGATTCATTTTGGATGATGATCTTTTTCTTGTTTGGATCGGCGGTAGCTTGATCTACAATTGGAAGTTTTGCAGACGATATCTTTTTAAGATAGAATTGAAGTTCCTCTGCTGCCTTTTTAAGCGTTTTGTCAGCTTTTTCAGGAAGAACAATTTCATAATCCGATTTTCCGTTCTTTGTAATTGTGAGTTGAGAACTGTTCCCACATGCAAATAATCCTACGAGTGATAGGATTAAAATTGAATATTTAATCATGAGTTTAAGGATTTTGATGAAATTTACTTATTTTCCAAGAGAAAATTTTATGTTCGTAACAATTAGATGAGGCTAATAGGCATTATTTATATCTACAAATTATCTACATTTTGTAATAAGACTGTTTGGATTTATTTTTAATGATTATTAATCGAAATGATAGAAGTACAGTAGTTGGGCATCGAATCCGCAAGTCGGTACCCATAGATGAAATGCGCGTTAAGAATGAAAAGTTGTTTGATCAAGATTTAGAACTTGTAGACTTTTGAGAATCAAAAGTCACAAGCTTCTTAATCGTGAGAGTTTTTTTCATTTAGCGAATGAATCGTGATGGGTGACTGAGGAAGCGCGCCCTAGATTTTTTGCTTACTTTTTCATCAATGGAAAAAGTAAGAGCCTTGTGGCTTTAACAAATACTTGAACACTTTAGGTTTGATTACCCACCTAAAACAACACAGAACCGAATATGTTTATTCAATAGATATTTGTGATGAAATGAAGCAAAAGGGAAAAATTGACAAGTCTTCGGGAATTATCACACTCGTAGAAAGCTTAAATTGTCGTCATCTTTGTAGTGTTAGATAAAACGAATTAGATTAAAACTAAAAAATATGAGAACAATCGAAAGTGCTAAAGAATTAGAGAAGCTATTGAAAGAAGACAAAGCAATCATGTTGGATTTTTATGCGGATACTTGCCCTCCTTGTCAGGCTTTAATGCCAACAATTGAAAAATTAGCCGACGAGTATGAAGGAAAAGTAGATATCCAGAAAGTTGATGTTCATAAATTCCCAGACTTGAGAACGAAATATGGAATTGGAAGTATTCCTACCTTGCTTTTTATCAAGAAATCAGAAATTGTTGATAAGTCGATAGGAGTAGTTCCAGAGGCTCTTTTAAAGGGAAAATTAGATCAATTGATTCAGGCTTGATAAACGCCCAATAGTAGTTGCGTGTTCCTGGTGAAAAACGAATGCTGTTATCTCTTTTTAAGTGATAACAGCATTGCTTGTAATATGCTAATTGTATCTGTGTTAGAATTCTAATTCCATGGCATAATCAACAGGTACTTTTTTTCCTCTTTGCGAGCCTGGGGTCCATTTCTCCATTTTTGAGATAATTATTTTAGCCGCATTTGCAGAAATTTCATTGCTTTTATCAAGAATTTGGATGTTGACAGCTTCTCCCTTGGTATTAATCGTGAAGCCAACTGTAGCTTTTCCTAGTAATTTCTTTCCTTCAAAAAACCATTTTTGTGTTAGTTTGTCTTTTTGTTTTTTCACGTATTGCCCTAAGCCATATCTTCCCTTTGGGTAACGAGGGATATCTTCAACAACATAAAAAACAGGTTTGTCCGATTTTAATATTGCAGGTGTTGGTGGCGGAGGAGGTGGTGGAACTGAACCATCTAAAAACATTGATTCGCCATCGAGTTTAATCACCTCACGTTTCAATTTAAAATCGAATTCCAAAACACTGCTTTTTGATTTATCTGCTTTTATTTGTTGTGGTGATGTTGTTTTATATCCAACATACGAGGCTATTAAATCAAACTTTTTTCCTTCTGGAGAATAATTAATTTCAAAGTTTCCAGATCGATCTGCCACAGTTCCAATGCTAGTCCCTTTGATAATAATGGATGTTCCTGGTAAAGCATTGCCTTTCTCATCAGTAACTTTTCCTTTTAGCTTTGTTACCTTTTTTAAGAATGCCTGACTTGGTTCTTTGCCTGTTGTTTTTAAATGATCTTCATTTTTTGTTGATAGAGCAACTTTTAAACCAATATTTCCTTTTACTTTGCCCATATTAATAGGACGGGAAATCTGACTAATATCAAAATATGCCTCATCATCTATGCTTACAATTTTAGCCTTATCTGTAAGTTCTTTAGGATATTTTCGTTTAGAATTGACCTTAAGATAAGTTTTGTTACCATCTTGTAATAGTTCGTTGTACCCTTCACCTTCAGGAATAATTAATGTATCTGTTTTTGTTTCTTTTTCGGGTGTTGTATATTCTAAGCTTTCTTTATAGCTTGGAATATAGGCATGGCCAGTTTTTGTCGATAATGCAACTTTTTTTCCATCTGAACCAATAGGACCTATCATTTCATCATTTTTAATTTTAACGAAAAATGGTGCTTTCGAATCACTGACTTCAAAATAAGCCTCTCCCTCTAAGTGAACTACTCTTTCTTTGCTTGCAAAGGTTTCAGGATATTCCAATTTAGAATTGCCTGAAAGGAAAACTTTAGTGCCATCCGATAATTCTAGCTTGTATTCTGCCCCTTCAGGAGCAACGATCGTGTTGGATTTTACTTTTACCTTTTCTTGTTTTTGCATTTGGTATTCGGGCTTTGCAAAAGCTAGCAGAAGAATTGCTAATACAGGGATAGCCCATATCATTCGAAACAATTTGCGTTTCGCTGTCTTTTCTTTTGTCATCATTTTAAATCGGGTTGTGCCGAGGGATGAACTAAAGTGATTGGCCAAACCAATTACTTGTGTCCCCATTAGCCGGTTAATTAATAAGGCCTGATACCTGACAGGTGAATGGCCCCGGGATAATACACCTTCGTCGGCCAGGTATTCATGGTTTCGTTTAATTGCTCGTTCAAAGAACCATATAAATGGATTGAACCAGAAAAATACTGTTAACAGCTCTATAATGAACAGATCGATCCAATGACGCTCCTGAATGTGCACTTTTTCATGAGTTAATATGTCGTTGATTTCGTTCTGTTGAAAATATTCAGGATTGATTAATATGCGATTGAAAAATGAGAAGGGGGTGTTGTATACCTTGTTCTCGTGAACCAGACAATCGTTAATTTTTTTAGGTTTCGACTTACTGATTATCAGCAGTGGTTTTCTACATTGTATCAGTAAACGTAGCAATACCATCGCGGCACCCATGCCATAAACCAAGAGTGAAATGCCAAATAAACCAATGTCATTAGATGTTTCTACTTCGCTAGTTGTATTTGCAAAATCATGATTAAAAACGCCATTGTACTCATTCAAAACTGGTGAGGTAGGAGCTGGTATCAATACCTGATACTGAACCGGAATTACTGCTACTACTATCGAAATTACTAGGCTTATCAGTAAAAAAAGACGGTTCTCTTTAAAATGTGTAGATTGCCTCAAAAGCAACCAGTACAATGCATAGAATAGAGCTATGCTAATTGATGCGCGAATTAATATTTCTAATAATGCTTCCATCGGTCTAGTTTTTATCTTGATCTTTTTTCATTTCCTTCTCTGCCTCTTTCATGATGTTTTCCAAATCGGAAATATCCATATCATTTTCTTTGGCAAAAAAGCTAGCCATTTTAGGGAACGATCCGCCAAAGTAGTTTCCCAACAAAGAGGTAAACTGGAATTTGGTATATTCAGTTTTGCTGATTGTTGGCGTAAATAGTTTCGTATTTCCAATTTTACGATGCGAAACAAATCCTTTCTTTTCTAATACGCTCAACACGGTTGCAATAGTAGTGTAAGCAGGTTTCGATCCTTCAAATTGTGCAAGTACATCCTTAACAATCGCTTCACGCAATTTCCAAATAATTTGCATGATTTGTTCTTCTGCTTTTGTTAGTGATTTTAAGTCCATAGCGTTTTTTATTTTAATGTATACTACAAATATAGTAGTTTGATTTCTAAATTCTACTACATTTATAGTAAAACTTCTAATTAGATAGTAGCAATGTTGTAAACCTGCCTATTTTATTGATGTTTTTAATTTTGTGCTTTATGAAATTAAATTTATAATGCTTGATGTTTTGCCCACTTGTATTACCTTTAGTGTCCATATTTAATAGAATTAATAATAAATTGATGAGAAAACTACAACTATTAGCCGCCATTTTTATAACTGGATTCTGTACCTGCAGTTGCAATACAAAATCATCTAATTCGAAGGAAGTGGCTGCCACAAAAATTGAACAAACAGCTACTAAATCTGTTAAGGTGTTTGATACTGATTTAATAATGGAAAGTGCTTTGAATGGTAAATTAGAAACCGTAAAAGATGCTTTAAATAATGGTTTTAATGCGAACACGGTAGACGCCAATAAGCGAACAGCTCTAATGTTAGCTGCTTACAATGGACATTACGAATTGGTGAAACTATTAATAGCAAATGAGGCAGATGTAAATTTAACCGATGCCGTTAACAGAACCGCATTAATGTTTGCTTCTACAGGTAATTTTGTACCTACGGTTAGTATTTTATTACAATCGGGAGCCAAGCCAAATATGATCGATAATGAGGAAAAATGGACAGCTGCAATGATGGCTGCCTCGGAAGGTCAACTAGAGGTTCTTAAGGTTTTAGTTTCGAATGGTGCCGACTTAAAAATGGTAGATGTTGACGGAGAATCATCTTTAGATTTTGCCAAATCAAAGGGGCATAAGGCTGTAGTCGAATACATTAAAACACAATTAAAATAGGAAACCTAAATCGAATGGCTTGTAATTTAGGAATGGCAACCACTCCAATCAGAAATTAAAATAGCAAAGGGATATCATTAGATATCCCTTTGTTATTTTAGTATAAACACTGTTATTATTTTTTCTTCTCGATAACCTCTACCAAGTTGATATCAAAAATTAGTGTTTCGTTAGAACCAATTTTTGCTCCACTTCCTCGCTCACCATAAGCAAGATTTGCAGGTATAAATAATTTCCATTCCGAACCTTCAGGCATCAATTGCAATGCTTCAGTCCAACCTTTTATAACACGATTTACTCCAAAAGAAGTTGTGTCGCCACGTTCTTTCGAACTGTCGAAAACTGTACCATCAAGCAAAGTACCATGATACACACATTTAACTTGATCGGTAAGAGCAGGAATTTTTCCCTTACCCTCTTTTATTATTTTGTATTGCAAGCCACTTTCGGTTACCTTAATATCGTCATGTTTGGTGTTTTCTTCCAAGTATTTTTGCCCTTTTAAAAGGCTGGCTTTACTTGCTTCTTTTTGCAAAGAGTCTTTTTGAACTTTCTTTTTTTCAAATACTTTTCTTAGGTACATATCGGCACTAGTTTCATTAAAATAAGATTTACCGTATGCCAATTCATTTAAAAATCCTTTAAAAAAAGCTTCCTCATTTAATGGATCAAATTGATTAGATCTTAGTTCCAGATATTTTTCTTTCAGATGCGACTTGGCAATTGCTCTTGCTAAATGTACCTTTTCGATAGAATCAAATTGGAAAGGTACCTGATCTAAAGCCTTGATGTAATTGTTAGCCTCAATATAACCCAAAGCATAACTAACACTATCAATCTCTGATTGAAATTTTAACTTCCCTGATTTAGGTACTTTATTACAAGCGGAAAAAGAAAGGGTCAAAGCTAAAAAAGCTAAAATAATACTACTTCTTTTCATTTGATGAATTGTTTTATTAAGGTGATTAATTTAATTTTTTGCAGAAGCGAATTTACAACAAGAATAGAAATAATAAAAATAGTAGAATAAGTTAAAGATGATTGCAGTTTGAATACAACTTATATATGAAATTCGAAGGCAATTAAAGTGATACTTCCTACAACATGCATTTAATATTTAGCTTTTCCTATTATCTTTAAACACCTAATAAATAATTCTTTCAAAAAAGGAAAGATAAAGGTATTGATAATAATAAATAAGAACATGCCGTGAGTGATTTACATCAGCCAATAATTGTAGAACAAAGTTTTAATAAAACAAAAGAACAGGTTTGGAATGCTATTACAGATTTGTCTCAAATGCAAAAATGGTTTTTCGAAAATATACCAGAATTTAAACCTGAAGTTGGATTCGAAACTAGTTTTAATGTAGATGCTGGTAAGAGACAATTTATGCACCTGTGGAAAATTATAGAAGTTGTTCCTTTAGAAATAATCGTATACGATTGGAGATATGAAAATATAAGTGGAAGTGGTACCGTTCGTTTTGATTTGTTACAAGAAGGAAAACAAACTCTTCTTCGTCTAACAAACGAAGGCTTAGAATCATTCCCCCAAAATATTCCTGAATTTTCGAGAGAGTCATGCAGTGGAGGTTGGCAGTATTTCATTAACCAAAGATTGAAAGAGTATATTGAGAAATTATGATTGAGCTTAAACGAACAAATTCTGACAATCAGGACTTTATAGAATTAGTGGAGATTCTTGATGCAGATCTTAAAATAAGAGATGGAGAAGATCATTCTTTTTATTCTCAATTTAATAAAATTGATCACATTAAATATGTTGTTATCGCTTATGAGAGTGGTAAACCTATAGGTTGTGGCGCAATTAAAGAGTATGCTCACAATGTGATGGAAATTAAACGAATGTTTGTTTCACCTATCTGCAGAGGAAAAGGAATTGCCTCAAAAGTTTTAGTGGAATTAGAAAAATGGACAGGTGAATTGTCTTTTGGCAAATGCATCTTAGAAACAGGAGTAAAACAACCCGAAGCAATTGGATTATATTATAAAAGTGGCTACCATTTAATACCTAATTATGGGCAATATGCTGGAGTTGATACAAGTGTTTGTTTTGAGAAGAAGATTTAAAAAAAACGGATCCCACCATATTTTAATCTAACCACTAATTTATAACCTAAATCTATAAAAGAAAAACAACCTGCTTCTCTACACAATACATGAGGTTTAGATAGTTATTAACTAAGTAAAAAAGCAGTTAAGTGAATTTAAGATATTTGGGAATGGCTGCTACGACAGTTTATCGGTAATATTATAAATAGAAAAAGCTTGGATCCCCACCCAAGCTTTTCTTCTAACCACTATTTACTAACCTAATCTTTAATCTATGAAAAAAACGGTTACCAGCCGTCTACATTACA
>JADGFH010000940.1 GCA_016743925.1 Labilibaculum sp. | reverse complement strand
ATTGTTAACAGAATATGGAAAAAATCAGTAATAACATAGCATGTTTAAAACGCGGCACCACCAAATACGGTCCCGCACCCCACAAGCCAATCCTATTATTGGCAGTAATCCAGGCATTCGAAAAAGGAGAGATTATTCATAACTGGATTGAACCATCTGGAGAACTCCTAATTCATTTTCGTAACCTATGGGATCAATTGGTACATACAGGTCATACTCCTAATTTCTCCCTACCATTTTTCCACCTTAAAAATGAAAAAGGAAAGTTTTGGGAATTGAGAACTTTCCCCGGAAAGAAATTACCAGTAACCAAAAGCAGTTCAATCAAAAGTTACAGAGCTTTGGTTGATTGTGTTGCTGCAGCAAAACTTTCCGAAGAATTGTTTACCCAACTAATGGATCCGGTAAATAGGGAAGCCTTACGTCAAACTATTTTGTCAACTTATTTTCCAAATCAAGATTGGAATGCAGGTGATGAATTATCAACGCAGACCATTCAGAATGAAATTCTTTTCGATCCGGCTCACAACTATGCAAGAAAAGTAAAACGAATACTTAAAGAACAGCCAAAACAAGAAATCGAAGAAGAATTGGTCATGCGCAGTACGACCTTCCGTAGTGCAGTTAAGCAAATCTACAACCAACAATGCGCCATTACAGGTCTTAAAATTGATTTTTCATCAAGCATTTCTATGGTCGATGCCTGTCACATCATTCCATTCGCCGAGACCTACGACGATACCATAACCAACGGCATCGCTCTGTCCCCAACAATCCATCGCGCCTTCGATAGAGGAATGCTTGCCATTTCCGACGATTACACCATTCTTATCCATAAAAAAGTTCAGGACCACTCTTCAGGCCAAGGACTAAAGCAATACCAGAATCAATCCATTATCTTGCCAGTAGAAGAAAAATTCTATCCATCATTGTCACGCTTCCAGGAGCATCGGAAAAGATTCGGTTTTTAACAACCTGTCAGCGTCTTTTTTTGACCTGACAGCGTTTAAATAAAACCTTGATGCTCTCACTCCAAGTGAGGGTATCAATAGAATTAATTAACCAGTCAGTGTCTTTTTTTTAACCTTTCTCCTTTTTCCCGCTAGTGCGAGATTGTATCTCGTATTCTGCCTATGCAGAAAAACGCTTCCGTAAATTTACATTGCCACGTGCAATTTATGCTACAATCCCTACACCACCAAAGGACAGTATGATTTCAAATGTTGTGAGGATAGGGAAATTAGATAATGGCAGAAAGGCATATATAAGTATCTAATTTAGAATTGAATAATTTTGTCAAGCTTCTTGATGAAATGAGAAACAAAACTTAACTTGAACAATGAATAATTGTAAAGGAGATCGCACACACCTATTTAGACACTGACAGCTTAAAAATGGATATTGGGCAATACATCGTAGAAAATCAGATACTATGGGTAGTTATTGCCATAATTATTCTTCTTGTCTTCATTCCTTTATATCGAAAAATCCGAAATTTAAAATTATTGAAAACGGTTACATCTCTGGACAGAGGAACAAGAACAGAAAGAGATTTGGTTTTAAAACTATTGAAACACGGAATCCCTGCACAAACCATATTTCATGATTTATGTATTGAAAAACGTGATGAGAAGTTCGCTCAAGTTGATGTGGTACTTGCAACAGCGGAAGGAATTATTGTATTTGAAGTAAAAGATTACAGTGGATGGATTTATGGAAATGGCAATTATTCACATTGGACCAAAGTTCTGGCATACGGTAAGAGAAAATACCGCTTTTATAATCCAATTAAGCAAAACAAAAGTCATATTGAAACTTTAAAAAAGCAACTTGTTCAATTTGAAAGCATTCCCTTTTATTCAATAATAGTTTTTTATGGTGATTGTGAGTTAAAAGAAATTAATTACGTTCCCAAAGGAACATATCTGGTGAAACCAAAACGGATATTTGAGGTTTTAAAATTGATCAGGGTAAACAATGATCCGGCACCATACACAAATAAGCAAGAAGTTGTAAATGTGTTAATACAAGCTGTGTTAAACGGGGAAGATATTAATGTCCAGGAAAAACACATTGAAGATATTCATGAAATGGTGGGAAAGCATAGAATATTTGATTAATAAAAAATCTCTGCTTGTGCGAGCTTGTATATCGTACTCTGCGCGTGCAGAAATACCTTCTCCCTCAGATTTGTAATCTGAGGTGCTCAGAGTTTGAAATTTACAATTTCACACTTGTTTCGGGGTCTCACTTTTTTGTTGAGGCTCCGAATAATTTCAAGACACCTGTCAGAG
>JADGFH010000162.1 GCA_016743925.1 Labilibaculum sp. | reverse complement strand
TCCTTTTACATTATTTTTCTGCCATTGCATCACTAGCTCTCGACTGGCCACAAACATTCCAGTAACATTAATTCCGAAGGTTTTTTCCCATTCTTCAACAGAATAAGATGAAATTGGTCCTCCAGGACAATAAGCTGCATTGTTAACTAACACGTCAATAGCTCCTAGTTGTTGATTGACTGCTTGAATCATATCAATCACCTCGGTTTCAATCGACATGTCAGCTTTTATAGCCATTGCTTCAATCCCAAAGTTTAGTTTAATTTCTGCAACAACTGCTTCTGCTTTTTCTTTATTGGAAACATAGTTAACTGCAACTTTAGCACCTTCTTCGGCAAAAGCTAAACAAATGGCCTTACCAATCCCACGGCCACCTCCCGTAACAAGAACTACTTTATCATTTATATTGGTCTTCATTTCAGTCAGTTTATGGTTTTAATACAACACGAAGTGCTTCACCGGATTTCATCAATTCAAATGCATTATTGATATCTTTAAAAGGTAACACATGAGTTGCAATCTTGTCCGAAGGAAATTCAGGATCCATCAACATTTCTAATGCTTTTTTCACATGCTCTGTAGTTGAATCACTACTACCAGTGAGTTTGATTTCATTGTAATGAATTAATCGACTATCAATCGTTAACTCGCTATTGCCTGAAGGTAATGAGGCAAACAAGCAAACAGTTCCTTTTTTGCGAACCAATGAAAGCGCTTCCTCCTGAGGTGCAGCAGCCGGTGCAGCAACAATAACCACATCAGCTCCACAACCATCCGTTTCTGTCATAACGATCTCTTTGATATTTTCCTTTGCTGTATTTACCAGCATATCAATATCAAAAGCCTTAGCTTGATCAATTCGGGCCTGATTAAGTTCTGTCATAATAATTTTACCTGCACCAAGTTGTCTAGCAACACATGCATTCAATATTGCCATAGGCCCTGCTCCCATAATCAGCACGGTATCTCCCTTTTGAATATCGCATTGTTCCAAAGAATTAACGGCACAGCTTAATGGCTCCGCCAAAGCAGCGAAATCATGTTTTAAACTTGCGGGAACTTTAACCACATGCCCATTTTTTAAAGCGCGGGCAGGAATAACCGTATAGTCAGCCATTCCACCATTAAAAGAGAAGCCCATTGGTGCAAGATTTACACACAAATTACTCCATCCTTTTTTACAATACAGGCATTCACCACAACTTATACTTGTTGACATTACAATGCGATCACCAAGCTCAAAACCAGTAGTATTTTCGCCTACTTCCGTTATAATCCCAGTAAATTCATGCCCCATTACAATTGGTGGATGCAATCTTGGATTACCTACATTAAATGCTTTTAAGTCTGACCCACATACAGCACATGCATCAACCTTTATTAATAATTCTTCTTTATTTATTTCCGGAACAGCAATCTCATCAAGTCTGACATCCTTTGGTCCGTAATATCGAATAGCTTTCATTCAATTGATCTAAAAATTAATAGTCACTTTTAACATCTGCACCATCTAAAATTGCTTTACCAGCTCCAACTCCAAGGCGGTCAACTCCTTGATTCAGGTAATTCACTGCTGTTTCCCAAGAGCGGATACCCCCTGAAGGTTTAATTTCCATTTTGTCACCAACTGTCTTAATCATGACATCTATAATTTCAGGAGTGGCAGATCCAGGACCAAAACCAGTTGATGTTTTAACAAAATCAGCACCAGCCTCATAAGATAGTTCGCAAGCTTTAGCAACCTGATCTAAAGTTAAATGGGCACTTTCCTGAATAACTTTAACCTTTATACTATTCTTATGAGCCACTTCAACAACAGCCTTGATGTCATTAACAACGTAATCAAAATCTCCAGACATGAATTTACCAATATTCATAACCATGTCAATTTCTGCGACACCATCTTCAATAGCTTGTTTTGCTTGAAATGCTTTAACCGGAGTTGCATCTGCCCCATGTGGAAAACTTAGAACACATGATACTTTTGTTTTACTACCAGCTAATAATTCTGCAGTTTGTTTTACATCGCAAGGTTTAACACACATGCTAAAAATGCCATATTCTTTGCACATTTCAGCATTTTCTTTTAAATCGGCATCGGTCATTTCCGGCTTTAAAACCGCATGATCCATTTTGCTTGCAACATCTTCTTTTGTATACATATCTCTTAATTTCTTTTATTTCTAATGCATTTCTCGTCCACCAGTAACATTCATCGCTTGTCCTGTCATATAATCAGATCCTTTTGAGGCAAGAAAAACAGTCACGCTGGATACATCCTCAATTGATGCTAGTCTGCCTAGTGGAATTTTAGCAGTAAATTTATTAATCACTTCTTCACGAGGTAAATTCATATCCTTAATATAACCCTCTGAACAGGTATCCCAAACACCAGTATTATCTGTAATTCCAGGGCAAATACAATTTACATTTATTCCAAATGTAGCTAACTCAAAAGCCAAAGCCTGAGTAAATGCAATAATTGCACCTTTAGCAGCACAATAGTGGCTCATTAAGGCAGATCCGGTTTTACCTGATTTTGATGAGAAGTTAATAATCTTACCAGCCTTTTTATCCTTCATAATAGGAACTACATACTTTGTAAAAAAGAAGCTTCCCTTGCAATTTACGGCGAACATCTGATCCCAAACTTCTTCTGTCAAATCTTCAACGGCTCCTGTTCCAATAATTCCGGCAACATTAATCAGAACATCAACAGATCCATATGTAGCAACGGCTTTATCTACAACTACTTTTACTTTTTCTTCTGAAGTTACATCGGCAGCCATACCTTTACAGCCTATTTCCTGACAAGTAACTTTTACAACCTCCTCATTAAGATCAGAGATAAAAACATTCGCTCCCTGCTTCAATAGCTTAACAGCAACTCCTTTACCAATTGCTCCAGTTGCCCCAGTAATCAAAGCTACTTTACCTTCAAATTCATTTTGCATCTTTTTTGACTTTTATAACAGTTCGTCTTCAAAACAAATCAACTGGAAATTTCAATCAAGTTGTTTCTTTTTATTTTCTTTTGAGTTTCAAATGTATTTCTTTTTTGCTTCTTTTCAAATATATTTCTATTTTTTTAAGTATTACCTCCTTTAAATTTCAAATATTAACAGATTTTTGAACCATTAGACACAAAAAAGGGGAATGAATAAATCCATTCCCCTAACAATCAATTATTGATCTATTTCCCGAGAAAATTATCATTAATAGCCTGATCTGAATGTCGAACTGCTGCATCAGTATGTACGTTTGCTACCTCAGTAATAATCGCTCCTTCTGGACCACCAAACTGCCAATGCCGCGTAAAAACTTCTGCTAATGGAACAAACATACCCGGAGTAGCTTCAACAGCATGTTTTGTTGTAACATCACCATTCATATGAATCTTTGGTATCTTCACTTCAGGAAAGCTTGCTAGGTTATCATCTCCAATACCTACGACATAACTTTTCCCCCAACGAACCAACCAACCTTCACGTTTTGCCGGATTGGCCTCTCCACCTAAATGCCTATGCTCAGGTAACATTTGCCCTGGCAATAGGAAAAGATCCATCAGCATATAATGATCACCTTCATTATTCATAAACATATTAGCGGCCAATCCTAGTTTAGTAAACTGTCCTGTTCCGTAATCGCTTACCCATAAACTTTTCTCTAAACCTGGAAAGATAGGATAACCATGGTATTTCATCAAAGAAATAACAGCCTCTTTAGCTTTAGCAATATCAAATTCACCATTTGCCTTATAAAAATCTTCGTTCTTAAATGTTATCATACTTTTGCACTTCGCACAAGCATTTTTTGAATCGCACTGCTCTTTTTTTTCTGAGCTTACTTTTTTCGTTGCTGTATTACTGGTGCATGAAATCATTACAACACACAATACGGCGATAAACCAATTTAAATTTTTCATTATTATTCTATTTTATAATTCAATAATTGACATGGAATGAACTGAATCTGTAGTATTCGGACCATAGGTCAAATCAATATTAGAAACATATACCTTATCCCCTCTACGTATGCACTCTGACGGCGCATCCAATTCCCCATTGGCTCCATCAGTTTGTCCATTCTTTGCAAGTATGTTTACTTTACCTGATGGTGTTATCTTCACAACAGCATTTCCCAAAAAATCGGCTATCCACAAATTATCTTCCTTATCAATTTGCATACCATCTACCGATTCCATTCCATTTCCGGAAGCAAATAACTCCTGTGAAACAACATCTCCATTTTCACTAATGATATATTTATAGACTTCAGCATCACCAAAATTACAAACAAACATCTCTCCTTTTGAGTTAAATGCAACACCATTTGCACCAACAGGATGCTCTTCATTCTTGGTTTCGAAGAAAGTAATTAAATGTGGACCGTTAATTCCACCTACAACAATCGGAGTTTCTGATTTTAACTCAACTACACTAAATCGGTAAATACCGCTTTTATGTGGTTTCCCAACATTCAAATTCGTTTCTGCAACATAGACATAATCGCCTCGAACAGTTATTCCATTGGCCATATGAAAACCAATAGCAACAACATCACAATCTCTAGCTGATTTTCCATCCATATTTACTCGTAACAATCGAGACATACCCGGCTTTTCAGTAGTGAATGATTGATTGTCCGACACATACATATTTCCATCTGAAGCAAATACCAAACCCAAAGGACTGGCAACACCAGTTTCCGGATGAGGCGGTAATTTAATTACTTCCTCAATCTGATCATCTTCAGTAATTCGAAGAATTTTTGCAGGATAATCGAAGTTATTGACAGTATTCATTGACAAATAGATGCAATTATCGTCTGCAAGTGTTAAGCCATCAGGACTATTGTACTTCTCTGGCAATGGCTCACCAAAAGCCAATTTTGGAGTTTTGAGTTTATTGCGACACTGAACAGTTAGCAGCATAATAAAAATTCCGGACAAGATTAATGTGATCTGGTTTTGTTTCATATCAATGCTTTTGTGATAGTTTATGAATAATTTCCTTATAATTCTGATATTTTTTATTGTAGATATTTTCTCGTTCTGGATTTGGTTCATAGCGTCGCTCTACCCTTGTCATCTTTTTTACAGCTTCCTGTATATCTGAATATTGCCCTACCGATACACTAGCAGCAATTGCAGCCCCCAAAGCTCCTAACTGAGTTCCCGAAGGTATCTCCATTGGAACTCCTATAATGTCGGCAAATAATTGCATCCAGACCTCACTCTGACTTGCTCCTCCAGTACAACGGATTACTTCAGGCAACTCACGGAAATTCAATAACCGCTCAATGTGACGCATATGTGCAAACACAATCCCCTCATAAACAGCTCTCAGCAAATGAGTTTTGGTATGATTGTTTTTGACATTATGAAACCCTGCACTTAAATCCTCTTCTTCATTACAACCATATAAGAATGGAAGAAATACGACATCTGATGAATCTGGAGAAATGGCCTCAACTTGTTCATTTAGCCAATTGTAGAAATCATCACCAAGCTGTTCTTTTTCTGCTGATAAAAAATTCTGTATGAACCAATCCAGATTACTTGCAGAGGTCGGGCTTCCCTCCAACATTAAATACCAGCCAGGAATACTGTACATGCTGGTCATAAACAAATTCTCATCAACCAATGGCTTCCGTGCGATGTATTGATTATTCCCCCAGGTTCCAACAACAAGAGACATTTGTCCTTCATCAATAATTCCGGAAGCCAATCCACAGGCATCAATATCAAACATTCCACCTGCAACAGCAGTTCCAACTTTTAATCCAGTAATTTCAGCTAGCTCAGAAGTTATTTTACCAGCAATGTCAAATGTGCCAATTAAGGGTGGCAACATTTCTTGATACGCTTCAATACCAAATAGCTGCAAAACTTCTGTATCATATTTTCCACTTACTACATTCATTAAGCTAGTTCCGGACATATCTGTAATTTCAGCATGAATTTCACCAGTCAATTTGAAGCGAATAAAATCCTTTGCCATTAACACCCAGCGCGCCTTATCCATTACCTCAGGTTCATTATCCCGTAACCAGGAAAGCAATGCATTGGGCTGGGCAGCCCAAAGACTTTGCGCCGTTAGCGGTAAAGCCTTCTTATCAACTCCAGATTTTATCCACTTATCAACATACATCTGCGCTCGGGCATCAGTCGAATTGATAGCATTTCGTACAGGTATGCCCTGCTCATCAACCAAATACAAACCATTACCATGCCCAGTGCATGCAACCGCCTTTATCGCATCGGGATCCACACCTGAAGATTTCACAACTTCCTTAATAGCTAGAAGTGTATCTTTCCACATTGCCTCTGCATCTCGTTCATTCCATCCTTCATGAGATTGAATTGTACTTACAGCTCTACTTGCCACTGCAATCTCAATTCCCTTTGCATTAAAAAGGGCTGCTTTTGACATCGTGCCCCCATTATCTATTCCTAGGAAATAATTCTCTATCATTAAGCTTTCTCTTTATTATCCTTAATACTATTTCTGAAAAACAAGACAAACAAAATCAGAATGAATAAAGTACAAACACTTGTCACTGCCCATACATTAGCCCAATTTATGACATCCAATCCATTTACTGACTCAGTATACATTTGAATTAATTCTGCATTCACAAAGTTCCCAACAAGTAAACCTAAACCAAAAGTTACCAGAAAGATAAATCCTTGTGCCTGCGCATTTAATTCTTCAGGAACTTTCTTATGAATATAAACCTGTCCTCCAACAAAGAAGAACCCATAAATAATTCCATGAACTAGAATCGCGACAAAATACAGAAGAGGTAAATCATTAATTCCTCCCAGGTAAAAAGCAATATAACGGATCAACAAAGCTGTCAAACCTAATATCATCGTAGCACGCACACCTGCTTTTTTCAGCATAAAGGGAACCATCACCATGAAAAACATCTCGGCAAACTGCCCCCAGTTCATTGTAATTGTTATATACTTGAATCCAACATCTTGCAGAAATTGTGACAAATATGACCAGTATAAGGCAAATGGAATCATTGCCAAAAAAGAAATAATAATAAAAACAGCAAAGTTTTTGTCCTTCATCAAGCTTAATGATCTCAAACCCAACAAATCAAAAGCTGAAATCTTCTGACCTCCTTTTTTAGGCTTTGTTTTAGGAAGTGTCCAATTAACCAATGCCGCAACCACAGCAATAGCAGCTCCACAATACAATGGAGTATTCGTTCCATCAAAATCGATCTTAAAATAATTTACCGCAACAAGACTAAATACTCCAGAAACGACCCAACCGACTGAACCAAAAACCCGAATAATAGGAAACTTTTCTGCAGGAGCATGCGCCATAGCTATTGCACTTGTCAATCCCCATGAAGGCATATAAACAATCATTGCCAGCAATAGAAATACAAACAACATCACTGGACTTGTTTGCCCCGCCGCAAAAAACAATAATACAGCAGTGAGCAGATTGGTTACCAATAAAACCCGCTCGCTAGAAAAATAACGGTCAGCAATTGTTCCAACCAAAGGAGAGGCCAAGCAACCAATAGCCATCGAACTTAATATTAATGCCTTTTGTGTTCCTTCAACACCGATATTGGTTAAGTAGGCAGCCAATGGAACCCACCAAACCGCAAACATCATAAACTGAAGAAATAACATGAGACTTAACTGGAAAAAGACAAAGACGGATCGGGTTTTCATGAATTTTATTATTTTTGATCTAGTTATACTTTTTTTGTAGAATCTACTCAAATCACATCGGCGATTCTTACTTACATTTATAACTTAATTTTAATGTAATTGACTTAATTAAAATTTAACTTTAATCATCGATTGACACAAAAAAACAAAAAAATATTTGCTTTAAAAATTATTTAGAAATAATTTTGAAAGAATAAAGAAACTTTATCGAAACAAAAAGAAAATGATTGGAAATCTTAAAGAGCGAGAAAAGGAGATTCTTCGATGTCTGTATGAAGGCGAAGAATCCTCCGTTAGTGAGCTCAGTAAAAGGCTAAACGTTTCCGTGGTAACGATTCGAAGTGACCTGGAAAAATTAGAACGAAAAGGTTTTGCAGTAAAAATGCATGGAGGAGCACAACCTGTTTATAATCGTTCTATTATTGAACGTATGACTTTAATGAATGAAGAAAAGCAACGTATAGCTAAAAAAGCGGCTGAACTAATTCATGATGGAGATCGTGTAATGATATTGGCAGGAACAACCAGCTCTCTTATTGGTAAATATTTATATGACAAACGCAACGTACATATTGTTACCAATTCAACCTATCTATTGAACTACGTGAGGAATAATTCTAACATCAAAGTTACAATGGTAGGCGGAGAATTTATTCCTGACGCTGAAGCAATGGTTGGAGCAATGGCACTAAGAGAACTTGATAATTTTAGCGTCAAGCTAAGTTTCATTGGAAGTGATGGATTCTCACTTCAAAATGGAATAACAGCCAATCATGTTGAGGTAGCCGAAATAGCCAAAAAAGTTGTTGAACGATCTGAATCAACTATCCTTGTTTCGGACTCATCAAAATTTAACCACAGTGGCTTTGCGTTTATAGAAAGCCTCAATAAAGTTAGAACCATCATAACAGATGATAAATTTCCTAATGATGGACACGAAGCCTTTAAGAAGAATAAAATTGATGTCATTATAGCTTAGTTGCATTTGGACTGCTTACTAAGCAACAATAAACTGATCATTAAAGAACCCCCACTTTGCAGATGCAAAGCGGGGGTTCTTTAATTAAATAAATTTACAAGGATAAAACAAATTCAGTCAGTGCATCCAATTCATCATCTGATACTTCTTTCCAAACGCCGTGCTTCTCACTAGCAAAAACATCTTTTAAGATAGCCGAACGCCCATCATGCAAATAAGGACCCGTTCTCCATACTTCAATTAGTGTTGGTGTATCCCAGGTATTTTGATTATCAAACGCACTCCTTTTTCCCAATTTATGCTTTTGTAAATCTGTATAATACGGTGCTGGATGACATAATGCACAATTCAACTTCTCAAAAACTTTCCTACCCTCTTTTGCTAATGAATTCAGCTCACCATCAATTAATTTAGGACTTGGCACTGCTTGAAGTGAAGCCAGGTATTGATCAACAGCACGTGCACGCGACTCTTCAACCTGCGCAAACTGAATGTGACGAAACCCTGCACGTACCGCTACCTTAGCCGAAGGACGAATTCCAGAAATCATTGCAGGAGGCGTTTCATGTGAAAGCAACATGCTCTTACAGTTCTTTGGATTTCCCATCCCATCATTCAGTAGATCCCAGTTTAAACCATCGGTACGAGCCTCATTGGGGTGACATCCATTACAAGACTGCCATCCTTGAAAACAATAGGCAGCATCATTAAAATAGATTTCACCCAAACGAACAGAATCATTTACCAGCTTATCATTCAGCACAATTGATGCGTAGGCTGACTTAACCGGATTTGACAAATCGATCACATCCAACTGGTCAGAAAAATAATTCGCCACATAAACTTTGGAACCTGCTGCTTGAATAGTACGAGGACCATTTCCGGTAACAGGAATACGCTTGCGAATGCCTGACAAGAACCTTAAATCATACGAAAGGCTTTCTTTATCTTTTGTCTTTTCCAATTTTTCTACAAGTGCAGGATAATCAATCAGGCTGAAATCATGCGTCCCCGAATGGGCAACTAAAATATGATCAGGCGTACAATCAACACCCCACGAACCAGCAGCTCCATTCTCGGGCTCATCTAATAGAATTGTAGCAACTAAGTTTTTCGCATCAACAGCAATAACACTCAAGGCACTTGTATTCATCCACCCTTGCTCCAACTGGGTAGTAGGAACCTGGAACCGTCCCAGATTATGTGAGACAAACACATATTTACCATCGGCCGACAAACAAATTCCACGAAGGGCATTACTTCCATTTGCCAAAGAAATGCTCTTAACAACTTCAGCTTTAGCAACATTAATCACACTTACTTCTGAGG
>JADGFH010000939.1 GCA_016743925.1 Labilibaculum sp. | reverse complement strand
CAAAATCCTATTGGAGATGAAAATTCTAGTTTTCCTTATTTTAATATTATCCTATGGGGCAACTGCTAAAACCTATTCGCAAAATCAAAAAGTAAGTATGGAATTGGAACAAGCTACCATTCTTGATGTTTTAAATGAGATAAAACAGCAAACAGGTTTGCGATTCTTATACAAGCAAGGTTTGTTCGATGATTTAGATAAGCTTAATGTTGAAGTTGAAAATGAAGAAGTGAAAATACTTCTAGATCAATTGTTAAAAGAAAAAAGTTTGGAATGCGAAGTAGAAGAGGAGGTGATCACTTTTAAAAAAATGGTGAAGCCAACTCGTAAGAAAGAACAACAAGAAAAGAAAACCATTACAGGACAAGTAACTGATAAAAATGGTTTGTCTCTTCCAGGAGTTTCTGTTGTTATTAAAGGTGCCAATGTAGGTGTTGCAACTGATGTTCGTGGAAACTATTCTATTGCTTTTGAGGAAGAAAATATGGTACTAGTTTTTTCTTTTGTAGGGATGACTCCTCAAGAAATCGTTTACAAAGGTGAGGCAAGTATTAATGTAACGCTTGAAAATGACATTTCAGATTTAGAAGAAGTTATTGTTGTTGGATACGGAACTCAAAAGAAAATTGAGATAACAGGATCTGTATCACATATAGGCTCTGATGATCTAACAAAAACTACATCTTCAACTTTTACATCAAATTTGGCTGGAAAATTACCTGGTTTAATTATTAGTCAGGTTTCAGCTGAGCCTGGTCGTGAAAATATGGAAGTCTTAATTAGAGGAAGGGGAACCACTGGTAATTCATCTGCTTTAATTGTAATTGATGGTATTGCAGGTCGTGATGGTTTAGATCGTTTAGATCCTCAGGACATTGAAAGTATAAGTGTTCTTAAGGATGCTTCTGCTGCTATTTATGGTGCACAAGCTGCTAATGGTGTTATTGTTATTACAACTAAGCGAGGAAAAAAAGGAACAAATAAAATTAATTACAGTTTCTCACAAGCTAGTGTTAGTCGCACTATGGCACCTGACCAAATGAATGCTTACGACTATGCTCTTACAAGTAATTTAATGAATTGGAAAAATTCCAATTGGGGTAAAAATGACTTTGAGCCGACTTATGGACCGCAAGACCTTGAAGATTTGCGTTCGGGAAAAACAAAGAGTTATGACTGGCAAGATGTAGCGTATAAGGATAGTTTTACACAATCCACACACAATTTATCAATGAGTGGAGGTAGTGATAAGATTAGATATTTTGTTTCTGGAAGATTTTTTGATCAAGGAACATTATTTAGAAATGATCCTTACGGTCAAAATAAGCAATACAATTTAAGATCTAATCTTGATGTTGATATATCAAAGAGGCTTAAAATGCAATTTAATATTTCAGGTCGTCAGCAAGATGTAAATTCTGTTTATGACAGAAGCAGGATTTACTCTGCTGCATTACTAACGTCTCCTATAATGTCACACTATGTAAACGATGATCCAAATTTCGTTTCAGCGGGTCGTGAACGACAAAATCCTATCTCTATAGCAAAGGATAGTGGTTATGACAAAAATGAGAAGCGAGTAGTTAACTCGACGATTAAAATGGAATATCTAGTACCTAAAGTGGAAGGATTAAAGCTATCTGGTACTATAGCAGTTGATATTAATTCTAATTTTAGAAAACAATGGAGTGGTATACGCGAGTTTTATAATAAAAGTGCGGATGGAACTCCAGTTATGGATAGTTACGGAAGTAATCGTTTATATGAAAAATACGATAGATGGCGATCAATGACCTATTTAGGTCAAGCTTTCTACAAGAAAAAAATCGAAGATCATAAATTTGACATTCTTGTGCAAGTCCAAAAACGTAAAACCATTAATGATAGGTTTAATGCTTCTAACGAAAAATTTTTATCTGAAGCTATTGATGAATTTTCAGCAGGAAGTAAAGATAGAGATTTCTCGTCTGTTGATGGAGGAGCTAGTGAAAGTGCTCGTTTGAATTATAGTAGTAGAATTAACTATAACTGGAAAGAAAAATATATGCTTCAAGGTATTTTCCGTTATGATGGTTCTCAAAAATTTCATGAAGATGATCGTTGGGGATTTTTTCCTGGAGCGTCTGCTGGTTGGGTTGTTTCAAAAGAGAATTTCATGAATGTTTTACCTGTTGTTAGTTTTTTAAAAATTAGAGCTTCATGGGGTATTTTAGGAAATGATAGAATATCTGATTGGCAATATCTTTCTAGATATGTATACGACACAGCAATAGTTAGTGATGGTACAACTCAAACA
>JADGFH010000938.1 GCA_016743925.1 Labilibaculum sp. | reverse complement strand
TTTCAATTGAAGATAGATCTGTAGTTTATGATTATTGGCAAACTCTTTCCAAAAATAAATCAATCTCCGATACGATAATCAAAATTGTTTCAGAAGGTATTTTAAATTCTGATTTTAAGTATTTATTGCAAATTGGGCAGTTAGGTTATCTTGCAAATGAAGATGTCGACAATTTAAAAAACAAGGAGTATTCCGATCTCGAACATATCGCGAGAATAACTTCGAAAGAAATCGCAACAAGCATCAAACAGAAAGGCGAAATTTATTCAGAATTTCTTTCTGTTATAGCTATGTGTGCTACTCCAATTCATGGAATCAATCTTACAGATTTAGCATACATATATTCAAATTGCACTGAAAAATTATCAATTACGAGTAAAGATGTTTTTACGACCTCATTTGATAATAATGATCCTCTTTTTCCAGAATATTCAGGTGATATCCAGTTTCCTGAAAAAATAAATAATATAATTGAGTATTTTGAAGAGAGGCAATTTATTTTTGTCTCAGATGAAAAAATCTATTTTAAACATCCAAATTACTATGAAGCAGGTAGATATTTGTTTATCACAAAAAGTGATAGAAAACAAATTCGAATTTTGAATTATTTGAGTAAATGTATCTCATGCTTAAGTCCAATTAATTCCTATATAGCTACAAAGCAGTTTTCTATTATTTATAGTAAAATAAAAAACACTTTAAAGGGTAGGATTCTTGATATCGCTTTTGAAAGTTTGGATTCAATTTTTCCTTCTGTTGAAGATAGTTCGTTAGTTTTCCTTATTAATTTCATAAATGAATTGCCAGAAGAACAAACTTCAAGTTTGATTAGTATAATTCAAAATGGAGGAACGGATAGTACAAATATATATTGGCATGAAAATAAAATTCCATTTATTTCCAATAAAGGAGGTGTTTGGAGTTTTTTTATTGATACAGATACCCAGATTGTTAAAAAAGTAGAAGGCGAATTATCTCAGAAAATACTTCCAAATATTCATGATGCTTGGGTTTTTGTTCAAGGCTTAAAACATGGGAAATCTGTCTCATTCGATGCGTTAAAAATTCTTCTTCAATATAATGAAGCGTTTGTAAGGGAAGAAGTCGGTTATCAGGTCTTTAGTAGGCTTGATCAAGACAGTTGTGAAATGGCATCCATTATATTTGAAGATGAGCATCCAAGTGTTGTATTTAGTGCTGTTAGGGGGGCATTGCTCAACTGGTTTAATTATTCAAATGATTTAAAAAAGTTATTGTTAGGTTTAATTAAGACGTCTTTAGCTAAGAAGCAAGTAGCGATAAGAGCTTATAATTTGATTTCAACATTTGCTATTGATTATGGGCATGAATCAATATTTAGTTGGCATGAATTTAATGAAAAACAAAAAAAAGAATTGTGGAATTTATGGGGTGAACTTTATCAAATTACGCTTAAAAAAATACCGTTAGGTGCTAATGTAAATACTGCACGTTTTGGATCTACTATGGATGATGCAATGGAATATTTAGATTCAAATACAGGTATGGGAGTTTTTGAATCTTGGTTGAAGAGAATAGACTATCAGATATCTAATAATAAATTACTAGATGAATTTGAAATGTCTATCGCTGATAATTTAATGAAGTTTACAGCTGATGATTTTGTGATTCGAAAAGATATATTTTCACGTTTAATAAACTATAATGATACCAATTTTGTTCTGTCAAATCTAAAATGGATTAGCTCACATTGGAATCGATTGGATAATTCTGAAAAAAAGCAAATAATTAATCTTTTAGATAGTGATAGAATAGATTTACGATGGATAAAAGCTGTTCTGTTAAATTCTTATTCCCCTCCATCAGAATTAGTATCTCATATTTTGGGAGAAACACAATTACGAGAAGATAATATTGAATATATTTTATCCAAATTCCCAGATCAATTATTAAAAGATTGTTTGAATGTTTATTGTGGTTCGCCTCAACCTCTTTGGTGGTTAGCAGTACATCATAGGAATGGACAATTTTGGAATAAAGTAATACGTCACATACTACTTATTGAAGAACATGTTAGTTTTTCTGTATGTCTGGAAGAGTTTGTCAATAATGGTGTTAATGGGACGTCTACGTTCTGGAAAAATGGAATTGAATTATGGAAAGAGATATGTGATAAGACAAGAAATAAAAAAATATTAGTAGACAGTTTACTTAGTAATATAGCCCAATGTACTTGCAATTTAGATTCTACTGAAAAAATGTGGTCTATTTTAATAGAGAGTTATGTGTCTTTGAATGATGAATCAGGACTAATGAATGC
>JADGFH010000161.1 GCA_016743925.1 Labilibaculum sp. | reverse complement strand
ATTTAATATCTCTACAGGAAATGGATAAAAGCATGAGTTTAGAGGCTTTTATTCAGGATATTGAATCCCAAACAATATTTTCATTTGTTTATAATCCCGATAAACTAAAAGGAATCCAAATAAAAGTACCTGCTGGGGAAGACATTCATTTAGAGGTACTATTGGGTATTGTATTAAGTCCTCTAGGTTTCAGTTTTGTTGTATATCGCGATAAAATCATTATAAAAAATATGGAGAATACTGTGCCAATGAGTAAGTTGCAATCTTCAACACAGGTTTCTGCCATTCGAATTAATCGCATGGAGAAAATGCTAATTGGTCGTGTTTTATGTAATGATGATAACCAGCCAATTATTGGAGCATCTGTTCGAATTAAAAATCAATTTCTGGGTACCGCAAGTGATCAGGATGGTTTTTATGATTTGAAGTGTTTCATAGGTGACACATTGGTCATAAGCGCTATAGGTTTTCTAAATTATGAGACAATTGTAGGTTTAAAGCTAATTGAAGATATCCGATTGAAAACTGATGTAGTTAATCTGCAAGAGGTAAATGTGATTGGATATGGTGAAGAAGCTAAAGAAGAGAAAATTGGTGCAATGAGCGCTGTTACAACTGCAATGAGTGGAGAGATTCCAAATAATTTTGATGAAACATTAGGAGGTACAGCAAGTGGATTATGGTTTCAAAAAAGTTCTGGAGTTCCAGGTAGTTCTTCTACAATTGCTATTCGTGGAGTAACTTCTCTACAACCAGATGCAAATAGCCCTTTAATTGTTGTAGATGGCGTTCCATTGTTTAGTAGTGATGAGAATTTAAATACGATAAGATCTAGTACTTTTTCAGGTGCAGGTTTCAACTTTTTTAATAATTTCGTTTACAATGATATTCGTGAATCTCAGGAATTTCAAAAAAATGGATTCAATATGGTTAATCCTGAAGATATTGAATCGATAAGCATATTAAAAGATGCATATTCAACCTCTATATATGGATCTAGGGGAGCAGCTGGAGTAATTTTAATTACGACTAAAAAACCAAAAACGAATGGTCTTGAGGTGAACTTATTAATGGAAGCGGGAGTTTCCAAGCCAGTTGGTAAGCCTGATTTAATAAATGGAGAAGAATATGCCAATTTCTACAGTAGCTATTATACTCAGCTAAAGAATGAAGAAGTTGTCTTTCCTTCGAATTACAATACGGATTGGTATGATCTTGTTGTACGAAATGCGAAAGGCAATAAATTGACATTCTCACTTCAAAATAAGAAGCACAATGGTTATATCTATTTAAGTCTTTCCAAGTTAGACCAAGAAGCTTATATTTTAGAATCTGATTTTAAACGATATACTGGTCGTTTCAATTTTCAACAGAAATTAAATGAACAGTTAGTAATAGGTGCAAATTTGTCAATGAGTTCAGAAAGAAACAATTCTCTTTTAGCACCTAAAATATATCGTGATGCGATATTAAAAGCACCTAATGTTGCAGTATACGACGAAGAAGGAAATTTCAGTTTTACCAATTTTGGTAATCCATATGGGAGATATAATGAAAATCCATTGGCAATGGCCTTAAATGATAAAGGAGAAATCTCTGATAATTACATGATAGCGAATGTATATTCAGATTTTTATTTAACTAACTGGTTGACATACCGATTAGATTTTGGCATTAACTTTATTGATACCGATGCCACTTCTAGTTATAGAAATTCATCATCTCCTGATAGAAAAATTACGATTGATAGTGATGGATATTCACGAAAATGGGTCGTGACGAATACATTAAGCGGGAGAAAGACATTTGGTGATCATCGATTGAAATTTGTTCTTGGTCAGAGCTTTGAACAGTCAAGACAAAAAGAAGAAGAACTATTTTATGAAAGTTCATATTCTGTAACGAATAGAAATAGTTACGATTTACTTGATTTTGAAACAATTCGAAGAAGATATGCATTGGCATCTTGGTTTGGAAGAATAAACTATAATTACAAACAAAAGTTATTTGGAGGAATAAGTTACAGGCTTGATGGCTCTTCGCGGTTTAGTAATGCAAATCGATATCAAATATTTCCAGCTTTTTCTGCTGGGTGGATTGTGGAATCAAATGATGAAAATAAATTCTTGAATTTAGTGAAATTAAGAGCAAGTTTTGGGTTTTCTGGCGTAGAACAGTCAACATACACTTATGGAGCTTTACGAACTTATGAAACTCAGCAAAATGATCTAACCTATGGAGGCAAAACAATTTTAGTAGAGACTAATGGCTCTAACCTTGGATTATCTTGGGAGAAAACAAAAAATTTTGATTTTGGTCTTGATTTTTCTCTACTAAAAAGCCGACTGAATGGATCTCTTGATTATTATGCAAAAGAAGTAAATAATTTGCTTCTATTTACTGATGTAGCTGCTGTTTCAGGTTACACAAAACAATGGGTTAATGTTGGCGCAATGAAAAATTCTGGCATCGAACTTACATTGGAAAGTAGAATTATAAATCGCCAAATAAAATGGGATATAGCTCTTACTGCTGCCTACAATAAAAATGAGGTAATTAAATTAAATTTTGTTGGAAACGAAATTTGGGAGCAAGATAGAGCATACAAGTATTTTGAAGAAGGGAAGGAAGCTGCTCAATTCTATTTATATGAGTGGTATGGAATAAATTCAGAAACGGGCAATCCAATATGGAATGATAACAAAACTTTGAGTGAAATCCCACCAAACAATGAAGTGAGTAGAAAAGCATTTGGTTCAGGTATGCCAAAATACAATGGAGGAGTTAGTAATAATTTAAAATTTAAAGGATTTGAATTAAATGCCTTTTTTGTTTTTGCAGAAGGTAAGAAGTTAATGAACGGTACGGCCGCCATTTTACATACATATACAACAACTCAAACCAATAACCTTTCTCCCAATGTTTTGAATTATTGGAGAAAACCAGGCGATAAAACAAATGAACCTGGATTAAGTAATGAATCTGTAACTGGTCCATTAAATTATACCACCAGTCGAACAAGTAGTCGGTTTTATGAGGATGCCTCATTTTTACGTCTGAAAAAGCTTGTGTTGGCTTATCATTTTTCAAAAAAAATAGTGAATAGTTTAAAGCTTGAGCGAGTTAAATTATATGTTCAGGCTACTAATGTATTCACGCTAACGAAGTATTCGGGAGTTGATCCAGAAGTAAGTGCCTTTGGTGCTTCGTCTCTTTTATCAGGTTACGATGAGGTAACCATGCCACAAACAAAATCAATAAGTGTAGGCTTACGAATTGGTTTGTGAAAATAGATAACGTCAAGTAAATATTGTAATAATAAATGTAGTAAATGTATATAGTTATTGAGTCTGGCAGGATAAAATAACCCTTTCATGAAATAATAAAAACACACATTTTAAACTTAATTTAATATTAGTCTAAAGACTGGTAATTGGCTACCAACATGCCTTTTTATTTTCAATAGTTTGATGATTAAGTTAATAAGTTTTGTTGTGTAAAAAATGAAAGGACAGCTCTCAAGTTGTTGTCATTCTTTTTTAAAGGAGTGTAATAGAGGGTTGTAAGCATGGTAGGAATTTTTAATTAACCCTTTTGATAACCAAAAAATTAAATTTTATGAAAAAGTTTTTGAATTCAATTAGATTGGCTTTACCAATAGTAGCCTTTTTGTTTAGTGGAATTTTTAGTTCTTGTAGTGATGATGATAAATTAAGTGACTTAACAGGATTCCTAAGTTTTGGATTCTCAGATGAAGCATTGGCTGATTATGAGTTTACAATTGGAGGTGATAATGTAATAACCAATCAGATTGGATTACCATATGGCTTTGATGTATCCTCATTAACTCCTGTTTTTAGTGCAGCTCCCTTAGCATCAGTTAGTATTACTGGAATTGATCAGGTTTCTGGTGCTTCTGCAATAGATTTTACAAATGATGTTGTTTTCAAAGTAGTTGCAGAAGATGGTGATAATTCAATGAGTTATACTGTTCGAGTAAATGTAGCAACTGAATTATCAGCATGGTCAAATTTGGCTCCTGATGCGAAATTTCCAGACTATACTTCTTTGGTAGGATTTGCTATTGATAACAAGTATTTCGTTATGGGTGGTAAAAAAGGAGCTTCTGGTTGGGGCGGTCATACTTATGGAATTCATTCATCAACTGATGGAGTTGAATTTGCAGAAGTGACAACTACTATTTTCCAAGATTATGGAATGGGATTTGGTGCTGCTACAGTTAAGCACGGCAATAAGCAATTATTATTGGGTGGTTATACACCATCTGACTATGATGATTGGAATGCCACTGGAAATGGTAGGGGAGTTAATGTGGTATGGGCATCAACTGATGGCGAAACATGGGAACAGATTACTGAAACAGAACTTGATGTAAATGGAAATGATAGTTTAGTAAATACTTATTCTATAAGAACAAATGCCGCAGTCGCTAATATGAATGGCGACTTGTATTTGGTTGGTGGATATTCAGTTGCATATGGTGCTCCACAAGGTGCTCTTGGTGATGTGTGGAAATCTACTAATGGTGGTGTTAGTTGGACAAATCTAGAAGCTGATTTTGGAGCTGATTTTGTTGCAAGAGGTAACAGTCAATTAGTGGTTTATAATGATGCATTATATCTAGTTGGTGGCCAAACAGGTTACCCATATACTTATAAAAATGATATCTATAAATCAACTGATGGTGTAAACTGGACAATGGTAAGTGTTGCTACTCCATTTGATGCATGTGCAGGACATATTTGTTATGTGTACAATGACAGATTCTATTTATTAGGTGGAAATGTTCCTACTGGCGAATTAGATGGTACTGCTGAAATTACAGCTCCATCAAACGCAACATGGGTATCAGAAGATGCTGGACTAAATTGGACTAAGGTAAGTGAGGGAGCTTTACCAGAAGGATTTGCTGCTCGTGCGGGTCATGCTTTTGTTAAAGATGGAAATACAGTTCATATTTTCGGTGGCTTGGGTGCTGAAGAAGATGGAACAGTTAAGGTATTAACAGATTCTTGGAAAGGTACTTTAAATTAATCTCAAAATTAGGAAGTTACTGGCAGGTAACTTCCTAATTTATTCTCTTACAGGTATTTCAAATTTCAATAACATGTAGTAAAAACCAATATAATGAATAAAATACTTATTACCCTTTTTTCAATATTACTTGTGTTTTCATCAATGGGAGTACAGTCTCAAAATGTAAAAGCACTGGAATTAAAGAAAATTAGAATTACGGGTACATTAAAATGTTCTGAAGATGACCATCCTGTAGTGGGAGCTACAGTTATAGTAAAAGGTACAACCAATGGTGTTGCTGCTGATTTCGATGGTAATTTTACAATTATTGCAAACAAAGGTGATGTTCTAATGATCTCTTCAATAGGATATACATCGAAAGAAATTAATATTGAAACTCAAACACATTACGACCTAAGTCTTAAACCAGACAGAATATCTCTGACAGAGGTTGCAGTTATTGGTTATGGCGTTCAAGAAAGACGAGATCTAACAGGTGCTGTATCATCTGTAAATATGGAGCAAATTGATCAAGTTTCTTTAAGTGTTGATAATGCTCTAACAGGACAAATTGCAGGTGTGCAAGTAAGTTCATCAAGTGGTACTCCTGGTAGTGCAACTGCAATTACAATTCGAGGAATTACATCCTTGGGAAGTGCAGAAAATCCTGCTAATAATAACCCTCTATTTATTATTGATGGAGTGCCTGTTTACGGAGTTGGTGCTGGAGCTTCTACTTCATTTCAATCTGGTTCTATAGCAGCAATGTCAATTGGTGGAAATAGTGCATCGGGTTCAATTGGTGCAACTTCCGAGTTCGAAAGGAATCCATTGGCAAACCTTAATATGGACGATATAGAATCCATAGAGGTTTTAAAAGATGCTTATGCAACAGCAATTTATGGTTCGAGAGGTGCTTCAGGTGTGATTTTAATTACCACGAAAAAAGGAGTGAAAGGAAAGCCAAAAGTAAACCTAAATATTTCTACTTCCATCGCAAACCCAATAGATGTACCAGATGTATTAAGTGGTGATCAATATGTAGGATTTTACAATGATTACTATAAAGAATATAGTAATGAGGATAATTATTTTACCAAGGGCGTAAATACTGACTGGTTTGATGCAGCAACTCGAACCGCAATAACCAATACTGTATCAGCAACTGTTTCTGCAGGAACTGATAAGAGTACTTATTTCTTATCTCTATCTCATCTTGATCAGGATTCATATGTTATCAACAATGACTTTAAGCGTTATTCTGCCCGTATTAATTACGAGTACAAGTCAAGCGAAAGATTTCGTTTTGGTAATAATTTAACCTTAAGTTATACAGATAATCAATCCTTAAATTCTGGTAATATTTATCGTAATTCTTTATTGGCTTCACCGCATACTCCAATTAAAGATGCGAATGGAGATTATGCCTTTGTACAAAGTAATCGCGATTGGTTTAATCCAATTGCAAAAGCAAAGGAAGATCTTAATTTTGTTAAGGATAAGCGAGTTATTGGTAATTTATATGCAGAGTATAAGGCATTAGCTTGGTTAACTCTTAGGTCTGAAGTTGGTATCGATTTAATGTCTTCAAAATCATACAATAGAAATAAAGAATACAAAGGTTTTGATTCTAGTGGTACTGAAATACAACTAACTGATGGTAGTGCAAGTCAATCTAATATTAACAACTTAAAATTAGTACTTAATAATACAGCTTCGATTTATAAAGAATTTGGAGAACATGTTTTTACTGGTGTTTTAGGGCAAAGTTTTGAAACTTCTCAGGAAGACTATGTGCGAATTGCTGGTCGAGAATTTCCTACAAATGATGTCTTAAGTATCGGTTCGGCTAATAGCTCTCGTGTAGATGATGCTGTACTTAGAGAGTGGGCGATGGTATCATTTTTTGGAAGATTAAATTATAGATGGAAAGATAAATATTTGGCAGGAGTTACCTATCGTATCGATGGTTCTTCTCGATTCAACAAAAATGAGCGATATGTTGGCTTTCCATCATTTTCTGCAGGATGGAGAATATCAGAAGAGAACTTTATGGAGGCTTATACATGGATTGATGAATTAAAATTTCGCGGTAGTCTTGGCTTTTCGGGTATTTCTGGTTCTGGTGGTTATTATGGGCATCAAGGACAATACATATCTAAGAAGGATGCTAAAATTTACGGAAACACTAATATTTTAGAAGTACAACAGGCAAGTAATCCTGATTTAAAGTGGGAAAAAACGCATACCATTGATATCGGTTTAGATCTATCATTGTTTAGTTCAAAAATTACCTTAACTGTAGATTATTACAATAAAAAGAGTGTTGATATGTTGATTTCTTCTAGCGTTCCATATTATTCTGGGTATTCTACTCAGAAGCAGAATTTGGTAGATATGGAAAACAAAGGAATTGAAGTGTCGATTAATACTGTGAACTTTGATAGAGCATTTAAGTGGTCATCTAATTTAAATATTGCTAAGAACACCAATAAAATTACCAAGCTGAATTTGGCAGGTTATGTGGCAGGTGGGGCAGAAATTGGTTATGCATATTATCAAGTTGGACAATCGGCATCAGCTTGGTTTTTATATGATTGGCATGGAGTTGATCCATTAACAGGTAATCCATTGTGGAAATATTCTGATGGTAGCATTTCAACTACTCCTCCAGCTTCAATAAATAATGCAGAAGCGTACGATAACAAATTTGTAAAGGGTGACAGATTACCTGAATTTACGGGAGGTTTTACTAATATTTTCACATACAAAAATTTCGAAATCAATACACTTTTAAGTTTCTCATATGGCGGGAAAATAATGAATGGAACACGTGCTGAATTGTTGACTTATACAGATGACAAGAACAGAAACTTGAGTACTGAGATTTTGGATGAATGGATTATTGCAGGACACAAAACGGATATTCCTAAAAAGGTGAATAAATCAACACCGAAAAAGATTATTGGAGGAATAGATTATACCGTTAGTAGACAGTCTGATCGCTTTTTGGAAGATGGTTCTTTTGTGCGCTTGAAAAATATTTCATTAACTTATCGCTTTAACAAGGAATTAATTCGAAAGCTGGGTTTAAATAGTCTTTCAATTTACGCCAAAGGATCTAATTTATTAACTTGGACAAAGTATTCTGGACCAGATCCAGAGGTTAGCGCATTTGGTTCATCTGCTGTTTATGCAGGTAATGATGAATTAACAATCCCTCAGCAAAAAGCAATTCAGTTTGGGGTTAAAATTGGATTATAATAGTATTTGAATGTTTTATTAGTAATGATTCCTGATACATATATCTTGTATTAAGATACTAATCTTCAAAAAATGAAAAATAAAATAATTAATATATACAGTCTAGTTTTATTTACTTTCCTTGGAGGACTATCATCTTGTGATAAACAACTTGATTTGGCTCCTGAAGATACGACTGTTGAATCGGAAGTTTTTCAGACTTCTAGCTCGGCAGAATCGGCTTTAATGGATGTATATAATAAAACATACGAAGCAAATAAAAGTACAGCATACACCATAGGTGATATGACGACTAAAGTTGTTGAAGTGACAAGTTCATTTGCAAAAACCTTAACTTCAGGTGGTTTATTGACAGATGATTATACTCCGGAAAACATTTGGTCGGAGACATATTCAGCAATTAATGTTGCCAATGTTATCATTAAATCAGTTCCTGAATTAGGTGCTTATAATGAGGATGTTGAAAAGCAACATGTGGCAGAAGCTAAATTTTTAAGAGCTTATAATTACATGAGTTTATTGAAATTGTTTGGTGACGGAGCACTTCAAGGACAAATGGATGGTTTAGGTTTACCATTGCAATTAGAGCCTTACGCAGGAACTGAATTTGTTTCAAATAATGCGTTATTTCGATCAAATAATAATGATGTTTATACTCAAATTTTGAAAGATTTGACAGAAGCATTACCTGATTTAAATGTGGATTACCGTACAGATTTGGATACTAGATCTCGTGCTACTCAAGGAAGTGTACATGCATTACTTTCAAGGGTTTATTTGTATTTGGGAAATTATGAGAAAGCTGCTGAAGAATCTGCTTATTTGATTGGTAATTCAACTTACATTTTAGCAACAAACCTACGATCAGTTTTTCCATTCACCGAAGGAGTTGATGAAGAATTAGACAAAGAATTTATTTATGCGATTCCTTTAACCTATAATGGAGGAAATCATCAATATGGAACTCATTTTTTCTCTTATTATTCAAAATCTTCAGGCTATGCTTCCGATGATTATTTATCGAAATTTTCCGATACAGATCAGAGAAAGACTGAGCTAATCTGGAAGGGAAATCCATTGTCAAGTTATAATTCAGGTAAGCTGACAACTAATAAGTTTAATAATAACTGGGGACGCGATAATATTCCTATGATTCGTTTGTCTGAAATGTATTTGACTCGTGCAGAGGCTCTAGTAGAAACAGAAGGTAAAGTTCAGGAGGCAGTTGATTTATTAAATGTAATTGCTAGTCGTGCAGATGCTTTATTTGTAGATTATAGTCTTTCTGATTTTGCGACTGCTAATGATCTGATTGATCGTATTCTTTTAGAGCGTGAGAAGGAATTAGCTTTTGAAGGTTTACATCGTTATGATATTATAAGAACAGGAAGAAAGCTTCAGTTCAAAAACACCGATGGTGTATTTGAAGATGTTCCTCAAGGGCGTTATGTATTACCTATTCCAAAAAGAGAAATCGATATTACGAAAGGTAGTTTGGTTCAAAATCCTGGCTATTTGTAAGCCCTAATTCAGTTTTCTAGATAAAAGATTAAGTATTGTATTTGAAAAATACTGGTCATGATTATTGACAAGTTTTTTTCAAATACTATTCGAATCCTACACTCAAAATTTCTCAGATGAAAATATTTTTAACAAAGTTTGTTTTGTTATCTGTCTTGATGCTTGCATGTTCTCTAGGGCATGCAAAATTTCAATCAGATAAAAAGAATAATTCAGGAA
>JADGFH010000160.1:2473-10123 GCA_016743925.1 Labilibaculum sp. | reverse complement strand
GTACACAACACAAACTGTGAGTGAGTAAATTTATCTACAAGATTGTATTGCTAATAAGACTAATTATAAATCTGAAAAGAAAATGAGTAAATTATTTAAGTTAGGTCAAATATTCATTATTGCAATGTTACTTTTTTCCTGTAAAACACCAACGCCAAAAGATTTGGCAAAAGAAAATTTAATTCCAAAACCGTCAAAGCTTATTGCTAAAGGAAGTTCATTTGAACTAACTAAAAATACGGTAATTTATGTTGAAGCTAAATCAGAGGGAGCTGAGCAAATTGGAACCTATCTAGCCAATTTTTTAAAGCCGGCAACAGGATTTATACTTCAGGTGAAGAGCGCTGATAATGCGATGGATAAAAAAGGCATATCATTATCATTATCCGATAGTAAAAAGACACTGGGAGATGAAGGTTACGAATTAAATATAGGAGAGAAAAAAGTTCAATTACAAGCATATACATTAGCTGGATTATTTAGAGGTATTCAAACCCTTAGACAGTTGTTGCCTGCAAGAATTGAATCAAATAAATTACAAGAAGGACCTTGGGAAATGGCGAGCGGAACCATTGAAGATGCTCCAAATTTCGGATTTAGAGGAGCTATGCTTGATGTGTCCAGACATTTTTTCGGTGTGGATGATGTGAAGCGTTTTATTGATTTAATTGCAGCTTATAAAATGAATATTTTGCACCTGCATTTATCAGATGATCAAGGATGGAGAATTGAAATTAAAGCCTGGCCAAATTTAACTACCCATGGAGGAAGCACTCAAGTTGGTGGTGGTGAAGGTGGTTTTTACACGCAAGAACAGTATACTGATATCGTGAATTATGCGCAGGAACGTTTTATTACGATTATTCCTGAGATTGATATGCCAGGTCATACTAACGCAGCATTAGCTTCTTATGCTGAGTTGAATGCAAATAATAAAACAACAGAATTATATACTGGTACAGAAGTTGGTTTTAGCACTTTGGCTACAGATAAAGACATTACTTATAAGTTTATCGATGATGTTGTTCGTGAAATAACTGCACTAACTCCTGGACCATACATTCATATTGGTGGTGATGAATCTCATGTAACTGCAAAAGACGATTATATCGAATTTATTAACAAGGTTCAAGATATTGTAAATGCTCATGGTAAGCAGATGATTGGATGGGCAGATATTGCAGCAGGTTCTCTTAAGGATAACTCTATCGCTCAATTCTGGCAAACCAAGCCAGATAATGCATTAAAGGCAGTGAAACAAAATGTTAAAGTGATTATGTCACCTGCAGCAAAAGCTTATTTAGATATACAGTACGATTCAATTTGCCCATTAGGATTGCATTGGGCTGGTTATATAGAAGTTGATAAGGCTTATAATTGGACATTGGAAAGTAATGTGGAAGGAATTAGCAAAGAAGATATCATTGGTATCGAGGCTCCACTGTGGACCGAAACAATTAAAACAAATGATGATATAGATTATATGGTATTTCCACGATTACCTGGTTATGCTGAATTAGGTTGGTCTTCAAATGACGATAAGAGTTGGGACGAGTACAAAGTTCGTTTAGGAAAGCAGAAGTCTCGATTCGAATTTATGGGGATAAATTATTATAAATCTGAACTAGTTCCATGGGAGGATGTGGAATAAGTTGTACAATATTAAGTAACTAAACAATAGAATATAATGCATTTATTATCGAAAACTTGCAATCAATTGCTAGCTCTGTTTTTTGTGCTAAGCTTGTCGTTAAATTGTTCAGCTCAGCAGACTACGCTTAAACCAAATATCATCTATATTCTAGCTGATGATTTGGGCTATGGAGAATTGGGTTGTTATGGTCAAAACAGAATAGAAACTCCTAATATTGATCAATTAGCATCGGAAGGGATGATGTTTACACAGCATTATTGTGGTGCTCCTGTATGCGCTCCTTCAAGATGTATGTTATTAACAGGAAAACATGCTGGACATGCTCAAATAAGAGGTAATGATGAATGGAAAGAGCGTGGTGATGTTTGGAATTATCACGCCCAGATTCAGGATTCAACTCTTGAAGGGCAACGACCACTTAAAAAAGGAACTGTAACCATTGCAAGCTCTTTGAAAAAAGCTGGTTACAATACTGCAATAATTGGGAAGTGGGGCTTGGGTGCACCACATACAGAAGCTACTCCATTGCAAATGGGCTTCGATTTTTTCGTTGGTTATAATTGTCAACGACAAGCACATACTTACTATCCTGTTCATTTGTATAAAAATGATAAAAGGCTGTATTTGGAAAATGATACTGTTGCTCCTGTTGAAAAATTGAGCCCAAATGCAGATCCATTATCTAAGGAAAGTTATTCCAGGTTTACTTTGAACGATTATTCTGCGGATGTTATGTTTCGAGAATTGCAAAGTTTTATTATTGATAATGATCCTAAGGAACACAACAAACCATTTTTCATGTATTGGGCAACACCAATACCTCATGTTCCTTTACAGGCACCAGAACGATGGGTAAATTACTATGTATCTAAATTTGGAGATGAGAAACCTTATTTGGGGAATAAGAGTTATTTCCCAAATAGATATCCTAGGGCTGCATACGCTGCAATGGTTTCATATATGGATGAACAAATTGGAATGCTTATAAGGCAGTTAAAAGCAATGGATATATATGATAATACGCTAATTGTTTTCACTTCAGATAATGGTCCAACATATAATGGAGGATCAGATTCTCCTTGGTTCAATAGTGGTGGACCATTTGCATCTGAATACGGACGAGGAAAAGGATTTACCTATGAGGGTGGTATTCGAGTACCTATGATTGCAAGTTGGCCAGGAGTTATTCCTGAAAATTCAGAATCGAATCACATATCAGCATTTTGGGATGTATTACCTACTTTTTGTGAAATAGGAGGATGCGAAGTGCCAGAAAATATTGATGGAATAAGTTTTCTGCCAGTTTTAAAAGGGAAAGAGAAACAGCAGAATGAACATGACTTTCTGTATTGGGAGTTTCCTTCATATGGCGGCCAACAGGCTGTGCGAATGGGTAATTGGAAGGGAATCCGGAATAATATTTTTAAAGACAATTTAAAACTTGAATTGTACGATTTGAAAAATGATATTCGAGAAGAAAATGATGTGGCTAGTAAATATCCAAAAATTGTGAAGCAGATGGAAGCTATTATGAAAAAAGAACATGAGCCCGCAAATAATGATAAATTTAAGATAAAACAACTTGGAGATTAAGCATTTTATTTTGACAATTAGCAAACCAAAATGGCTTTAGAATATTTCAATTAAGCATTACAACTATGAATAAAATTCAACTTACTGTATTATTATTACTAATGATTGCAACTTCTGCAATAGCCCAAAATGTTGGAGTAATTCCTCAACCATTATTAGTCGAACATGCCAAAGGGGAATTCAATATTAATTCAAAAACAAAAATTGTAAACCTTTCTAAAAATTCAATAAATGCAGAGTTTTTGCAAACTATGCTGGTGTCTGTTATTGGTAAGAAGTTACCTATAACAAATACAGGAACAAAGGGAATTATTCTAAAAATAGATAAGGGCTTAAGCACTGATTTAGGTGATGAGGGATATAAATTGGATGTTAGCAAGAAATCGATATTAATTAGTGCCATTAATTCGAAGGGCATTTTTTATGGGTTACAGACATTAAGACAATTACTACCAGTAAAAGGTGCATTATTATCGGGAGATATTTCAGTTAACAATGTTCGTATTTCAGATAAACCTCGATTTTCTTGGCGCGCCTACATGCTTGATGAAGCACGTTATTTTCACGGATTTGATTTTGTGAAGAAGGTATTGGATCAAATGGCATTGTTAAAAATGAATACCTTTCATTGGCATTTGGTAGATGATGCTGGGTGGCGAATAGAAATTAAGAAATATCCTAAGCTTACAAGTGTTGGTGGACAAAGAAAAGACTCACAAATAGGGCCTAAAAAGTGGAAAAGCACAGAATTTTCTGGTGAATCTCATAGTGGTTTTTATACACAAGAAGAAATAAAAGAAATTGTAGCTTATGCTGCAGAGAGGCAAATTACGGTAGTTCCAGAAATAGAAATGCCTGGTCATGCAAGTGCCTCTATAGCATCTTATCCTTGGATAGGCACAGACAAAAAACAAATTGAAGTTCCTGCAAAATTTGGAAGGTTCAGAGACATATATGATGTTTCAGATCCTAAGGTGATACAGTTTATTCACGATGTACTTGAAGAAGTATTTGTTTTATTTCCTTCAAAAGTGATTCATATTGGAGGTGATGAGGTGGCTTATGATGCTTGGAGAGAATCAGAACATGTAAATCAATACATGAAAGAAAAAAAATTAAGTACTCCAGCAGATTTACAAGTGTACTTTACCAATAATATTTCAAGCTTTATCGAGTCTAAAGGACGTAGGATGATGGGATGGAATGAAATTATGGGAATAAATGTACATCATGATCAAGTAGAAAAGGAAAATGATGAGGCTGCAAAGACTGCTTTAGCTAAAAATGTTATTGTGCATTTTTGGAAAGGAAACATCGATTTAATAAATGCAGCTGCAGAAAAAGGATATGCTATCGTTAACTCGTTGCATAGCTCTACTTATCTGGATTATAGCTACAAGAGTATTTCTCTGGAAAAAGCTTATAATTTTGAACCTATCCCTGAAGGATTAAAAGAAGAGTATGTTGACAATATTTATGGCTTAGGTACTCAAATGTGGTCTGAATGGACTCCTACGAATAAGGATATAGAATTTCAGACCTATCCAAGATTAGCAGCTTATGCGGCCGTAGGATGGACAGCAAATGAACGGAAGGATTATAAATTATTCCAATCTAATTTGAATTTCTTTTTAGAACATTGGAAGAATCAAGGAATTAATTTTAGCACTGAATATTAAAAAGTAAAGCACCTGCCATTTTGGTAGGTGCTTTTTTTATTGTTGTAATGTTGATAATTAGCATTGATGCGTATCTAATCATTATCTAGTTGCGGTAGAATTAATACTGGATTAATAATTTTAGGTCAGTCTAATTTTTCCATTTGCAATAAAATATTTATTGTATACTTGGAATTTGATTACTACGATAGGGAATAAAAAGGTTAACTTGATAATACGAAAATTTCAGAGCAGTTTTTATTTTACATCAAAGTAAAAAAGAGTAGTAAGCTTTCATGTATAATTAATTTATTCCTTTTGTTATTAATATCAATAAAAAATGTACATTTCATTTTTTAACATTTTTCGATGCTATAAACAAAGGGAATTGTAAATTTGTTTATTAAAATGAAATTTTGTGTCTAAATGTTTCAATGTGAGAATTAGGATTTCAATAAATTATGAAATATTGTTTGTTTTTTTTAATTGTTATTGTAGCTAATGGTTTTGAGGTGTTGGCTAATGATAATCAATGTCTTAAGTTTTATGATAATTATGCTATGTTTCGCTCAGATCCACAGATGCGGCCAATTGAACAAATTACAGTGGAATGTTGGGTTAAGCCGAATAAATATACGAATTGGGGGGCTCCAATTTCTTATTTGGTAGATAATAGATACAATGAATCTGGTTTTGCACTTGCCTTTAATGAGGGTAAAATGAGATTTATGATTAAGACAAACGAAATGCGAAGCCAGGACTGGACCTATAATCCCGGAATTGTGTTGGAAATGAACCAGTGGTGCCATATTGCTGGTGTTTATGATGGAATATCCATTAAGGTTTATCAGAACGGAATCTTGAAGGAAGAAAAATTTGTTAGTGGAAATATTGATTGGAAATATATCCCCGATCAATTAAGTATAGGTGCATTTGTTGATAACAATGAGTTGCATTATTTTAATGGTTGCGTAGACGAAGTTCGAATTTGGAATAGAGGCCTTTCTGAAAATGAAATTAAGAAGGGAATGCGACATGAATTTACCGGTGAAGAATATGGATTACTTGTTTATTTACCAATGACTGAAATTGGCTCTGTCATTAAAGATCATTCCTTAAATCATTATGACGGTAAATTTGTCAATTTTACTTCTGATAACAGAACCACATCCTTGGCAATGGTTCAACCAAAGATTCTTCAATCGAAAGTGTTGTCAAGCTCATCAATTAAAATAGATTGGAAGATTTCCAATTATTCAAAGCCTTTAGATGATTTTTATATTGATATGGCTAGGGATTCTAAGTTTAATTTTATAATTCCACAATTTAAAGATTTAAAAACAAATAGGAATTCTTTCACATTCGATAATATTCCTGGTGGTGAAAACTTATATGTTCGTATAAAAGGGAGAGATAAGAATAATGAGTATTGTGCCTACTCAGATCCATTTCTTATTAGTGATTTTTCTTATTCTTTATCAATCGATTTGCAAAGTGAGGGGGAAGAGAATGATAATCATTTTGTCATATTGGATGACAATGTTCTGGCAACCGATTATTTTAAGTTTAAGAAAGGAATAAGAGCGATCAATATCAAATCCACCTTAACTTCGAAATTGATCAATCAGGGTGGATCTGCTTCTATTCATGTAAAAGGTGGTGGTATTGATGAAGTTTATATTATTGACAAGGTTGCTAATCTGATTTTTTCAGACTTAAAGCCTGGAAAATATGAAATAAAGCTTAAGTGGGCTTCTGAAAATAAAGAAGAGCTGGAAAATTCCTTTGTCATCGAAATTGATAAATTATGGTGGCATGACATCTGGTTTCTAGCAATTGTATTTATTCTGCTCTCTGCTTTCGTTTATTTACTTACCCAATCTATTGTTGTAATTAAACGCAAAAGATACCGTGAATTATTAGATGGATATGTGCCGATTCCAGAGAAAGATGCTCTTATCTCTGAAGAAGAAATGACACAGTACTACAATCAACTTATTGATTTAATGGTTCGTGATAAATTATTTTTAGAACCCAGATTGAGTATCAGAATGCTTGGCGATATTCTGGATGTTTCTCCGAATATACTTTCACTCATTATTCAAGAAAAAAATGGCTTGTATTTTAACGATTTTGTGAATAAATATCGAGTTGAAGAATTTAAAACTTTGCTTAAAAACAAAGATACCGAAAACCTGAAGATTTCTGCGATAGCTTATAAATGTGGGTTCAATTCAGAATCAACCTTTTTTCGAGTATTTAAGAAATTTACTGGAGAAACTCCAAGTAGTTTTCAAAAGAATTTAGGATAATTATCCACGCAAGATTGGGGCATAATGATAGTGTTTTCACCTATTTTATTCTCATCAAGTATTACCAAATTTTCCTCATTTGATTTACGCTTAAAGAAATATCTTTTTGTTTGTACATCACTTTCCATCTCAGGAATCAAAATTTCCATTGGGAATAGATTTACTTGCGATGATTTCATACATGGATCTCTATCCTTTGAGTTCAGTCAATATTACTTCTGTTGAGCTTGTATAAACCCCATGCTTTTTTTACATGTATGCTTAATTGTGAAATTACCTCTAACAATTAACTGCCACCTAAACTCAGATATATGGTAATAATTATAGCTTATGAGTATAATTATTTGTCAACTCAAAGACGTTAATTCCATACTATATCAAACAGTCAATTTTGTAATTATTTTGTTCATAAATGGACCTTTGTCTTTCTTTT
>JADGFH010000160.1:0-2463 GCA_016743925.1 Labilibaculum sp. | reverse complement strand
AAGAGTAGGAAATTACTTGCGCAAGAGGTGTATTCAATTAGCAGTAAAAGAGCTGATTAACGCTCTCGAAAATTATGGGAGCTATAAAATAATCCTTCCTCCATTGCTAAAAGTTGAATGAGAGAGGTTTCAGTTTTGAGATAATTAATATTGAGAGACGATTTGAAGATGGAAACGGTTCTTTTCACTGGAGTTTAAACCGGATTGTTGTGGAATAATAGCAGCAGGGCAATGACTTATTCATTTGAAGAATAGAATATTGCTTTTCTAATTACCATCCAGTTTTAAATATTTAATTCTTCGACAGGTCGTCAAATTTACCTAATCAATTGTAATTATTTACGAAAACCTAATGGAAATGAAACACAAACGAAAAGTAACTCAATTAAAGATTCGCATACTGCGTATTTGTTTAATTGCATTTGTTGGTTTATCAATTTTGTCTTGTGATAAAGATGATGATCTTGATCCTAATAGAAAAGACACGAGGCTTGAAGGGAGAGATCTAGTATTGTCGATTCACCAGAATCCAAAGACAAAGCTTGATTATACTTTGGAAGAAATTGCTGCATTAGACTACACCCCTGGCGTAGAAGAGTATTATACACAGTGGCAAACGATTAAAATTTATGTGTGGGCTCAACAAAAGCCTAATAAAATTGAGATTTCAAAAGAGGGAAGTGATGAAATTATTACTACGCTAACAGCATTTTCCAGAAAGGATAGACCTGATGTTTCAAAATACAAGGAGGGTTATGGTTATGAGTCAAGATGGACTACATCAATGGCCGATTTAAAAATACCGTTGGATCAGTCTCAAACTTACACTTTTAAAGTGACCTACTACGATCAAGGGATAGATGGATTTCTGACGCCATCAGTTAGAAACACAAACTTTAAGATCAATCATTATGATGATGGTAGTGGAGGTATTGATTTGGCAACAGCCTTAGTGGGAGATTGGAGATTCGACGATGCTGCGAATTTAGTCAAAGCAACAAAAGGTAACGATTTAATTTTAGCTGGAGGCAAATCTCATAGTGCAGTAGCTGGTATTGCTGATGGAGATGGTGCAGCACTTATCGATTTAGGAAGTCGATATGAAGTAAATCATGGAATTCCTGCCACTAGTGGTAGCACTAAGATATCTTCCTATTCAATAATAATGGATGTAAATGTACCTACAGCCTCAGTTGGTAAATATGTAAATTTAATTCAAACTCGTCCTGAAAATGATGGTGATGGATCTGTATATATAAATCCAGGTTTAGGTTTTTGGTTTAATGGAGGGCCTTCCTCTTTTAATGGTACCATTAAAGCTGATACTTGGCACAGGATTGTTGTATCTGTAGATGCTCCAGATTTTAAATTGTATGTTGATGGAACTGAAATTTATGCTAATTCAGATTTAGGAGGTAAAGCCATACAAAAATTGGATCCATTAAAATTCTTCCTATTTGCCGATAATGGAGGTGAAGACTATCCGATAAAAGTTTCTCAGGTTATGTTATTTAATCAAGGATTTTTAGGTGATCAAATCAAAGGATTTCCTAAAGTAGGAGAGCAGTTTGAATAATTTCATTTAAGCGTTGATTTCATAACATAAATATATAGGGCTGATTATTCGCTTCTATAGAATTAGTGGTATGCAACAGATAATGTTGCGTTAATACAAATAATCTAAAAAACTATGAAAAAAAACCAATATAAAAAGTTGGACATTGGAAAACCAAAATGGCTGCAAAAGAGTCTTTTGATAATTATTGCATTTGCATTTATCTTCTTACCTAATGTTAAAGCAAACAGATTTGTAAGTAATGCAGAAATGCTCACACAGCAAAAAGAAACAGTAGTTATAGGGAAAGTTACTGATGAAAAGGGAGAACCATTACCTGGTGCGTCTATTGTTGTGAAAGGAACAACAAATGGTGTAGCTACAAATATAGATGGTAATTATACAATTTCGATTAATGAAAAAGCTCAAGTGTTGGTGTTCTCATTTGTTGGAATGGTGGTTCAGGAAGTTACTTATTCTGGACAAAAAACGATCAATATTCAGCTTGAAAGTGACAAGGTGGGACTTGAGGAGGTCGTTGTTGTCGGATATGGTGTAAAAAAGAAAATTAACCTATCAGGAGCTGTCGCTGCTGTTGGCGATGACTATTTTAAAAGTAGACCAATTGTAAATGTTGGACAGGCTTTGCAGGGTGCAATGGGAAATGTTTCCGTAACTCAAACAGCAAGTCCAAACGCAATTGCATCTTTTAATGTGCGAGGAACAACTTCACTATCAGGTGGAGAACCATTGATTATTATTGATGGAGTAACGTCAAATGCAACTGATCTTGGACGGATGAATCCAAATGATATTGCTTCTGTTTCAGTTTTGAAGGATGCAGCATCTGCTTCTATTTATGGCTCCAGAGCTTCATTTGGTGTAATATTGGTGACTACGAAGGCTGT
>JADGFH010000159.1 GCA_016743925.1 Labilibaculum sp. | reverse complement strand
ATCTTACCCCTAAAACTCTCTCAGAACCGTACATGATAGTCTCCCATCATACGGCTCTTCGAGGTGGAACTCTAATGATGACAATCATATTTCCAATGCACAAATAGATTCGGTTATTCGATAACAAATTTAAATTCCAAATCAGAAAACATTATTGATGTTAGATTTTAAAATAGAGGAAGAGAAATGTATTGAATGTGCTTTGTGTGTTCAAGATTGTCCGGTTCGTATCATTAAAATGGAGCCAAAACCAATCATTCTTCCTAGCAAAGAAAAAAACTGCTTAAAATGTCAGCACTGTTTGGCCATTTGCCCAACCGGAGCTTTATCTATTTTAGGTAAAAATCCAGAAAATAGTGTTTTGGTAAAAGGAGAAATTCCAAAACCAAAAACAGTAAGCAGGTTAATAAAAACAAGGCGTTCGGTTCGAAAATACAAGCAAGAAAATATTGAACAGGAATTGATTCAAGAATTAATGGATACTGCATCCTATGCTCCTACAGGGCACAACGACAATGCAGTTCTTTTGTCTTTAATCGATAACAAATCGGACCTAGAGAAATTCCGAAAAAAAGTATATGATTCGATAAAGGGGGCTAAAGAAAAAGGAACCCTTGAGAAGCAATACGAACACCTGTCTGTTTTTCAAAAGGTGTGGGAATCTAATAAAACGGATATCATCTTTAGAGATGCTCCACACTTGTTAATTGCCTCTGCTCCTACTGTTGATTCTTCGCCTGAGGCAGATTGTTTAATCACCTTAAGCTATTTCGAATTATTGGCTAATACGCATGGCATTGGTACACTTTGGAATGGTTTGGTAAAATGGGCAATTAACGACATTGATCCAAGCCTTAGAACTTTGATTGGCATTCCCAAATCGCATACGATAGGATATGTTTTACTATTTGGAAAACCAGATGTAAAGTACACAAGAAGCATTCAATCTGATGGATTAAAAATCAATCGAATAAAAATAAATTAAAACAAGAGAGCTTACTTTTTAGAAAGTAAGCTCTCTTGCTTATGCGATATCTAATTCCCAATAAGTAAGTCAGCGAAATAGTTTATGTTATGGAATGTACATATCTGTTTTTACTTCAAGTTTTTATTTGATACTAAATACTTGCTGATAATTGCAGAAGTTCTGAATGCTTCGAAATAGATAAAACTAATACTGATGAAATACTTAGGTAAGCGTAATTATTTGTTTAACCACTTCTTAAATTCTGCACATCTATCCTGACTCACAATAGCATCAATACACTCAGGATGGTAGGGTTGTAGGTTAAGTTTTATTCTTGTTTTCGAATAGTAGTGCATTTCGACAATGGCTTGATAACTTACCATAAATTTACGGTTGATACGGAAAAATGTTTTAGGATTCAATTTGTTCTCCAAAGAAGAGAGAGTTCCATCAAAAAGATAACGATCCCCATTAAATCCAAACAAATAAAGTGCTTTGCCATCGGCCATAAAATAGGCCACTTTATCTACTTCTATTGAACTCAGTCGATCTCCTCTACTCACTAAGAATCGTTCCTGATATTCATCAACATTCATTATGCTATTTAAGGATTTATGAAGAGCATTAAAATCGGGCGATTCCTTCTCATAGAAGAGCTTCTCGAACTTCATTAAAGCGATTTCTACATCTTCAGAATCCATCGGTTTCAGAAGATAATCAACACTACATTGCTTAAAGGCCTTAATGGCATATTGATCGTATGCAGTTGTAAAAATTACGGGGGTTACAATTTCCAATCGATCAAAAATCTCAAAACTGTTGCCATCACCCAAATGAATATCCATAAATATCAAATCAGGCTTATGCCCAGACAAATACTGAACGGCCTGTTCAACATTCTCTAAATGTGCTTCAATAATAATTTTATTAGGACGTAGCACATGCAGTAATTTCTCCAACTCCCTTGCGGCCAACCGCTCATCCTCAACAATAGCTATTCTAATCATTTATGGCATTTTTTTTCGCCGAGCAATTTACAAAAGAAAAGGGGTAATCCGTAATGGAAAACCCCTAATCTCGATTTATTAATATGCTAATTTACCCTAATTCTTCAGATTTGGATTGTTTTGAACAACTTCGTTTGGAAAAGGAATTACATAACGAGCATCATTTTCGTTAAGAATAAATTCTTTAGATACTTCACTCGTTTCTTTCACTGTATGCTTTATCGCAGGTTTTCCCATTCGCTTTAAATCGAACCAACGATGACCTTCAGCACACAACTCTTTAAAACGTTCGTTAAAAACACGTATTTTCAAATCAGCTTCTGAAAGATTATCAATAGCCGTTTTTTCTGCTTCAATTGTTTCGGTAGAATATCTTTTCGCGATCAATGATTTTAAAAAGCTTTTTGAAGCATTAAAATCTTTCAAGTTAAAAGCTGCTTCTGCTGCAGTTAAATAAAGTTCCGACAATCTGAATGTTGTCTTAAATTTATCGTAACTCACTTTATTTCCTGAAAATTTATATGCTGACGCATCGTAATCATACCTCAAGTATTTTGAAAAACGCACATCATTTGTTTGATCAAAAGCATCGGTTAATGCTGAAGATGCCACAACAGCACTCTGAATTTTAAAGTCACACGTTTTTTCTAATGCTAAAATTGATTCTGACGATTCAAAGTGTGTTGGTAACTCATCATCACTACCTAAAGCTGCAAAATCTACAAGTGAATAGGCTTCATCATTAATCACTTTTTGAGCAGCCTCAAGTGCCAATTGATCTTGCCCTGAGTACAAATAAAAGCGAGCTTCGAAAGCATTGGCTGCTTTTTGAGAGAAACGGTATCTCAAAATAGCTTCTCCTTGTTTATCAACACTCATCAATTTTTTTCCCTTAGTAATATCAGCAAGAATGCTATCATTCATTGCTTTTAATGTGCTTGGGAAAGGATTTACATCCAAATCAACTGAAGTTACTAGTGGAGCTGTTTTTAACTCACCATTAGTACCTGGTTGATATTGATCTCCAAAAATATTTGATACAACGAAATGAGAATAAGCTCTCAAAAGATAAGTTTCACCTTTGGTTTGATCAATTTCTTCTTGCGTACCTTCAATCGCAGTGTCGATATTTTCCAGAATGTAATTACAATAAAAAATTGTTTTATACATTGGCAAATACCCAAGATCAGACTCTGCTCCTCCTGCATTCTGATCCCACTGATAAATATTTCGGTAATCGTACAATCCTTCAGAATCGCCAGTTTTTAAATCCATTTCGTCAGAGGCAATTGCTACCAATCCTCTACTGTTTGGAAAACCACTATATGCCTTTGTAAGCATTTCTCTAAACTCAATTGCACGAGTTGGAATTACTTGTCCTTTGGGTTTTACATCCAAATAATTATCGCAAGAACTGAATCCTATTGCAATAAGTGCAAGTAATACAAATATGTTATTTCTTATTCTATTCTTCATTTTGAATCTTCTTATAAGGTTCTAATCTGCTTTAAATTTTAGAAATTTGCTTTTACCCCAAATGATACCGTTTTAGGTAGAGGTTGTGCCAATGGATTCCCAATTGTTTCAGGATCTAAATAATCCTTATAGTCTCCATAAAGTACTGCTAAATTTCTCGCTTCAACAAACACTCTTAAACCACTAAGATTAAGTTTTCTTACAAAATCTTTTGAGCAGGTATAACCCAATCGTACTGTTTGTAGACGAGCATAACTAGCATCACGAACATTTGAACTCAACAAGTTTCCTATTGCAGGGTTTGTTGCCAATAAATAATAGGTGCTATACAAAGGATCCGATTTAGATGCTCCATCTATAATTCTTGGTAATGTAGCCCCAGTGTTATCAGGAGTCCATCTGTCTAAAACTGATTTATTTGAGTTCAATCCTCTATCAAAATTAGTCATACTGTATTTTGGTTGAGCAAGAACCTTATGACCCAAATTGAAAACAACACCTAAACTTAAATCAAAACCTTTATAGGAAAATTTATTGGTTAAACCTCCCGAATATTTTGGATTTGATGATCCCGAATAGGTATATAATTCACGTTGTTCAGCAGCAGTTAATTTCGAAGTAAAAGTTGGAGGTACAATATCAAATAATTGCTGATCCGTTAAATTAACACCAAAGCTTTCATACAATGCCTTTAGGTCTTGTCTGCCTTTAATAGATGTATCTTCCATTTGGAAAGCATCCGCCAACTTAATCTTATCCCCATTTTTCTTGTAAATCATTGGGATACCATTTTCATCTAATCCCGCTTGTTTCAAAGTGAAAATTGAATTAATAGGATGTCCTACCTGATTTACCGATGGTGTTAATAAATTGTTCGCATTTAAAATCTTATCTACATTACTCGTATTGTAAGCAATATTTAGTTGAGTTGTCCATGAGAAATCCTTCGACGTAATATTTCTTGTGTAAATAGATAATTCAACTCCCTTATTGGTCGTCTCAGCAAAATTTACTGATGTTACATTAAATCCAGTTGAGTAGGCAAGCGATTTAGGCCCAATCAAATCAGAAGATTTACGAACATATCCATCAATACTACCACTAATGGTATTGTTTAAAAATCCAAAATCAAGTCCTAAATTATAGGTAGAAGTTTTCTCCCATCTTAATTTTGGGTTAGGTGGAGATGAAACGGTTAAGCCATTCTCATCAGCTCCTGGTAAAACTTTAATTCGGTTATAAGTTCCAATTACATATGGAGAGGTTGATTTATCGATATTACCTTGCAAACCATATGATGTACGCAACTGTAGTTTATTTAAGAAGGCAACTTCTTTCAAAAAGCTTTCTTCTTTTATTCTCCAAGTTCCACCAATTGACCACAATGGTAAATACTTATACTTTCGGTTTACACCAAAGAGATTAGATCCATCCCATCGAACGCTTCCGAAAACAGTATATTTATCCTTGTAGGTATATCCACCAGTACCAAAGAAAGAAACGTATCTATCTTTTACATCTCCTGCCAAATAAGAAGGGAAAGTTTTATAGTCCTTATCATCACGATATGCTATTGCTTGGGTAGTCAAATTAAGTTCGTCATAACCATAACCAAAACTTTGAATCGTTTTTAAAGAAGACTCTCTTAATTCATTACCTAACATGAAAGAAATATCATGATCTCCATTGATATTCTTACTGTATTTCAATATGTTTTTTAAGGTATATTGAAAACGGTCGCTTGCATAGTTTCGGATAATTCCACCTGTTTTAGGAAGAAGAAAATCTTTTCCACCATTGTAACGACTACGGTAACGCATGTCTCTTACATAATAGCTGTCCTGTTTTGCAAGTTTTTCGTTCGCAAGTTTATCTACTTGTAAACCCAATTGAGATTCAAATGTAAAAGCATTTGTCAATTTCCATTCGATATTGAAATTTGCCAACACACCGTCACTTTTCAGTTCGTTTCCGGTATTTTCACGTTCTTCCAATATATTGTAATCTAGCAATTGTCCTGTTGTACTGTTAATGTCCTTATCATATACATAGGCATTATTTTCGTCAGTAGGTAAATAGTAAGGATTTGCTTTACGAGTATAATATACAGGATTAGTAAAAGAACGGCTATCCGTTAAATAACTTTTATTAATTCTTCGGTTAACCATTAAAGAAACACCAGCCTTAAAACGACTGCTAACCTTAAAATTATTTTTTAATGAAAGATTATAACGATCTACAGAAGTTCCTGAAAGGTTTCCTTTTTCGTTATAATAACCAGCCGAAATATAGAAATCATTCTTATCAGTTCCTCCAGAAATACTAAAGTGATGATTTTGCGAAATTGCATCTTCATACAATTGATCATTCCAATCGGCATTCACATTTCTTAATGCACTTATTTCTGACTGAGCATCAGCTGGAATAGCAGATAAACCACCAGTTTGAAACAAATTCAATGCACTGTGATTGTTTAAAATACGACTAATAGTGCCCTGATTAGGTTTATATGAATATCCTGATTTTGCCAATTGAAGTTCCAAATCAACTTTCTCTGATGAATTCATCAAATTTAATCGATCAATATTTGGCTTTGGCTTATAACTAAACGTTCCTGAATAGTTAACTCTTACTTTACCTTTTTTACCTTTTTTTGTTGTAATAACAATTACACCATTTGCTGCGCGAGCACCATAAATTGCAGTTGCCGAAGCATCTTTTAAAACAGTGATACTTTCGATATCATCAGGATTTACGCCAGCAATTGGAGAACTTGTTAATTGATCAACATCAATATCATCCTGATCCGAAGGCAAATCTGTTCCTTCTAAAGGAATACCATCAAGAACCCAAAGTGGATCTTGCGGTCCATTAAGTGAAGCCGTTCCACGAATACGAATTCGTGCGGGTGCACCAGGAGCTCCTCCCGTTGATTGTACGCTAACACCAGCCAATTGTCCTTCTAACATTTGATCAACACCAAGTACAGCAGCTTGTTTGCTTTCCTCAATATCAAGCGTTGTAACCGCACCTGTCAATTTTCTTTTTTCAATTTTCTGATATCCAGTTACGATTACCTCACCTAATTCACTTGTTGAATTGCCAAGTTGAATGGTAACAACCGTTTTACCGGTAATATCAACCATTTGAGTCTCAAAACCAAGAAAACTACAAGCAATGGTATTTAATCCTTTAGGAACCTCGAAGGTGAAATTACCATCAAAATCGGTAATCGTTCCTAATGTTATATTCTCAATAATTCCTTTCATATTGGTTTCTGTACCGATGGTTGATTTATCGATATACACCGATGCACCAATCAGAACGTCACCATCCTTTTCAGAGAGAACCTTTCCAGATATTTGCTTCATTTCCTGAGCCGATACAAATAGCGGCGCCAAAATCAAAAGCAAGCTTAGCAGTCTTTTCATAAATTCTTGTTTTTATTGGTTAGTAAAATAGTGGTTAATTCATACAAAAAAACAGACAGAGAGATTTTTTTTCATCTCCCTATCTGTCGTACTTACTATAAATGTGTATTTAATGCCTCTTCAATTCGAAGAATTAAATCCTGATAATGAAACTTTGTTGCTTCATCAGTAATATTTAATCTTTTTGAAAGTAATTCTCTTATTCGTAACAATTCACCGCGCTTCACCGAAACCACATCGGACACACGGTTGTTTGTTGCGTAATACAAATTCCGTTTGGCATAACGACTGCTTGTATCGTCTACTTCTTTTTCATTGTGAAACATTTTCTCACTTTTTACCGCATAATCGCAAAGCATTGGCATGTTGTTGTGCAATCCACAGTTTGAATGATCATGATGAAGTGTTTTCTTAGTCGTTTTCTCCATGGTTTTATTGTGAGTAATAATTAAATTATCCACAAAGTTTTTCTGAGTCTGACGTGTGAAGACACCTAATTTTTGACGCTTTATTGTTTTAGCAAAAACACCATTGTGAAGATCTCTCATCATTTCAGTTAAGCTGTATGCTTCATCTTCATTAACAGCTTCGTTTTGAAGCATCCTCTGCAATCTTTCATTTTGAAGAATGGAATAGAAAATTCTAGAATTTAAATCTCTAAATAAAGTTGTTGGTGCATATTCTAAATCACCAATAACCGATCCTCTAATCGGATATGTTTTTTTATAAACATCCGCGTCGGTAATCCATTCTGGATTGTCAATTACTTCATCAATCAGGTATTTAACAGCATCCTTTTGTTTTGCTTTTTCAACATGAACATAAGCCGATTTGTTTTCACCATAAACTGGATGATCTAAATAAACACCGCCAATATTAGCAATTACATGATTGGCATAAGTGAACCATTGTCCAATAACACCCATCATCATTCTACCTGCTTTATCGTAACCTTCACCTTCTTCGAAAGTCCATTTTTCAACTTCTGGAACAATTCGTTTCAAATTCTGCAAACCGTAACGGCTTGCTTTCATCGAGTTGTCACCTAAATCTTCGCTTTGCGCAGAAGGATCAACAGTATTCTTTCCACTTTGCTGAGGACCATAATGATACAATGGGTCGTTTTCGTGCTTGCGAATCATATCACTCAACACTTGCAACTCATCCCATGGCGTATCTTCCTGAATCCAACGATGAGACCAAGCAATTGCATATTTATCGTACACCCCAATTTGTGGTGTAATGTTCTTTACTTCATCTTTTGGTTGAGCTACATAGTTAAATCGAGCATAATCCATAATAGACGATGCAGTTCCTCCCATTTTTGTAGTGAATGTTTTAGAACGCAATGAATCGACAGGAAAAGCATATGAAGCTCCCATATTGTGTCTTAAACCAAGCGTGTGTCCTATTTCGTGTGACGAAACAAAACGAATGGCATGAGCCATGTGCTCATCGCTAAACTTATTGCCTCGTGCTTTAGGATCTATGCAACCGGTTTGAATGCGAATCCATGAATGAAGAGATGTCATTACATTGTGCCACCAAATAACATCGGCTTCGATAATCTCACCAGAACGTGGATCAACAACAGATGGACCCATTGCATTCGCCTGACTTGATGCTGCATAAGTAATCATTGAATAACGAACATCATCGCCATCAAAATCTGGATCGTCAAGTGGAGCATCTTTGGCTACAATTGCATTTTTAAAACCTGCTTTTTCGAAAGCTGATTGCCAGTCGATAATACCATCCTTAATAGCTTGTCGCCATTGAGGTGGTGTTGACGGATCAATATAATAAACAATCTGTTTTTTAGGCGCTACCAATTCTCCCGTAAGATAAGCCTCTACATCTTCGTTTTTAGGCTCAAGTCTCCAACGGTTAACCAATTCTCGATTCTCAACTGCTTGCTGAGTATCATTAAAATAGAAGTGTTTGGTTGTAAAATAACCTATTCTTCTATCTGCGAAACGTGGTTTCATTGCTTTTTCGGCTAACAAAACTACATTCGTTGTTACTTCAACAGTTACCGTTATTCCTTCTGCTTTTGTAGTCAGTAACGATTTTACCACAAGATTTTCAGGAAAACTTTTCACAGCACTAATCTTCGAAAGATTCTTCACAGCAGATCCTGGCATTCCAAGTATTCCAAACAAATCGTTTAAACTTTGTTCCGATCCATCGAACACCTTATTTACTTTAAATACATACGATGTAGAATCTTTACCTAAACAATCCAAACTGAATGATTCTCTGATTGAAGGCATGTAATTATCCTCTACCGATTGGGTAATCGCATCTCCTTTTTTCCCTTCGTAGTATGGATGATAAGTTTTCACCCAAATTTTTTCAGCTAACGTATCCAATTCGAAACGAATCAATAAATTTTGATAATTGATTCCTTTGTTAATACCCAACTCATTAACTTGAGATGGCACCTTAGAGATCTTATTTACTAAAAGAAAATCGCGCTCGAATAAAGAATCAGCAATTTCGAAATAGTAATCTTTTTTTACACGATGAATGTCTATTACCCCTTTTTTTGTAACAGCAGTAGAAGTAATTATTTCATCATACTTTTTCAGTTCGGAATCAGTGTCTTTTCCCTTAGTGGAATCCGACTCCGTTTCTTGTTTCTTTTTTTTCCAAAAATTGAAAATTCCATCCTCCGATGAAGTAGACGTTCGTTCTGATGCTTGTATTGGCAAACTCATTCCCCCCAGAATACATGCGATCAAAAACAGTCGTGTAATTTTGTGATTTGGTGTGATTGTACTTAAGTTCATTTAATATATTTTGATTGTAGTAATGAGCATCGCCCCTAAACGAATACTCACTTTACTACATATTTCACTTTAATAATGATTGATGAATTCCATAATGAGCAAGAATTCGAAACAAAAATGAATTAAATCTTATCTACAAGAAAAAAGAAAGGAGTGAATCGGAAAGATTAAGGAGTGAATGACAAAAAAAACGGTATGAAGCAATCACACCGAAAATAAAAACAATCATTTCTGATTAAAACAAGGGCAATTTGACTCTGAAAAAGCCATCTTCAATTCCATAAACTGGTTGTTTGTTTCCAAGAAAACCGTACAAAGCTTCCAGCGTTTTTAATCCAGTACCAGGGCTATGGCTCATATCGGTTCGAGGTTGGTATTGGTTTTCAACGATCAAGTAATATTCGTCTGAGACAGATATTTTAATGAGGAGTGGTTTTTTACTTGTTATTACATT
>JADGFH010000158.1 GCA_016743925.1 Labilibaculum sp. | reverse complement strand
ATGCTAACCGATGTTACTCCTTTTTATTAGAATCAATTAAAACAAAAACATGTTCAAAAAATTACTGTTTGTTCTTATGGTGACTCTCATTGCCATTTCTTGTTCACAGGAAAAAAAAGAGTACACAATTGCCTTTTACAATGTTGAAAACTTATTTGACACGATTAATAATCCAAATACTTGGGATGATGATTTTACTCCTGAGGGAAAATTAAAATACACGACAAAACGCTATCAGAAAAAATTGACAAATCTTTCTTCGGTATTGTCTTCTATCGACAAAAATAGCTTCCCTGCAATTATTGGGCTTTGCGAAGTAGAAAATCGCCAAGTTGTAGAGGCACTTGCAAGCCAAGACAAACTTAAAGGTGCTGATTACGGTGTTGCACACACTGACAGTCCGGATGGCAGAGGAATAGATTGTGCGCTATTGTATAAAAAAAGTGATTTTAAATACTTAAATCATAATGTTATTGGAATTCAATTTCCAAATGAACCAAAATACAAAACGCGAGACATTCTTCTCGTTCAAGGAATTTTAGGATCAACAGATACCATACATTTATTCGTTAACCATTGGCCATCTAGAATTGGTGGTATGGAAAAATCGGAAAAGAACCGCGTATTTGTTGCCAAGCAATTAAAATTGGCTGTTACTAAATTACAAGAGAAAAATGCCAATGCAAAAATCATTATCATGGGTGATTTTAACGATGAGCCGAATAATAAATCAGCTGAAGTAACATTAGCCGCTACAAACAATAAGGAAACCTCGAACCCAAAAGCGCTTTACAATTTAATGTACGATTTAAAGACTGAAGGTAAAGGCACTTATAATTACCGAGGAAATTGGAACATGCTCGACAATCTAATTGTTTCCAATAGTCTTATCAATAACACAAATGGTTTTCATACAACCCATCAAGCAGGAAGAATCTTTACTGAAGAATGGATTTGCTACCAACCTAAAGAAGGAGTGTTTCTTCCAAGCCGCTCTTATGCAGGCCCTAAATACTTTGGTGGTTACAGCGATCATTTCCCTATCTATTTTCAATTAAGCAAAAAATAAAATATCAAGTTTTTAGAAACAGCTGATTACAAATGATAATCAGCTGTTTCTATTTTAATCGAGTTACGATTTCATCATTTTCATTTGAAAAATTACGATGGTTCATATTGTTTCTATACTTTAGCATTTCAGAGATGAATTTATTCAAAAGTGCTGCATGGAATTTAAGATAGAATCAAAATTTAAACCAACAGGAGACCAACCTAATGCCATAGAAGAATTATCGAAAGGCTTAAATGATGGTGCTCCTTTTCAAACTTTGCTGGGTGTTACCGGTTCTGGTAAAACATTCACTATCGCTAATGTGATAGAACAAGTTCAGCGTCCAACACTAATATTAAGTCATAACAAAACGCTTGCAGCACAACTTTACGGTGAATTCAAGACATTTTTTCCAAACAATTCAGTTGAATATTTTGTCTCCTATTACGATTACTACCAACCAGAAGCATATCTTCCTGTTACTGGAACTTATATCGAAAAAGATCTCTCTATTAATGATGAGATTGAAAAACTACGACTGAGCGCATCTTCAGCTCTTCTTTCAGGTAGAAAAGATGTGATTGTTGTTTCATCCGTTTCCTGTATTTATGGAATTGGAAATCCAGATGACTTTCATGCTAATGTAACCGAAATAAAAAAGGGCCAACTAATTTCTCGCAATAAACTTCTTCTTTCATTTGTTGATGCTTTATACTCAAGAAATGAAATTGAATTCGATCGTGGAACATTCCGCGTAAAAGGCGATACTATCGATATATTTCCTGCTTACGCAGATTTTGCTTATCGCCTTATTTTTTGGGATGATGAAATTGAAGAAATTTACTCTTTTAATCCAATTAATGGCTCTAAAATAGATGATTACGACAGAATAACGATTTACCCTGCAAATATATTTGTCACCAGTAAAGACAGAGTACAAAACGCCATTCACCAAATTCAAGATGACATGGTAGCACAAGTCACCTTTTTAAAGGACATAGGGAAGCATCTAGAGGCAAAACGCTTGGAAGAGAAAGTAAACTTCGACCTTGAAATGATTCGGGAATTAGGGCACTGCTCTGGCATTGAGAACTACTCTCGCTATTTCGATGGCAGAAAAGCGGGTACACGCCCCTTTTGCCTTATGGATTATTTTGCAGATGATTTTCTAGTGGTAATCGACGAGAGTCACGTTACCATTCCACAAATTCGTGCGATGTATGGTGGCGACCATTCAAGAAAAATAAATCTAGTAGAATACGGATTTCGTTTGCCATCAGCATTGGATAACCGCCCTTTAAAATTTGAAGAGTTTGAGAAAATTACAAAACAAACAATCCACGTTAGTGCAACTCCTGCTGATTACGAACTAGAAAAATGCGAAGGTGTTGTTGTTGAACAAGTAATTAGACCTACAGGCTTGCTTGATCCAGAAATCATTGTCCGTCCAAGCTTGAACCAAATTGATGATTTAATTGCTGAAATAGACAAACGAACCGAAATTGATGAAAGAGTTCTGGTTACCACTCTTACCAAACGAATGGCCGAAGAGCTTTCAGAATATTTCACAAACATGAACATTCGCTGTAGGTACATTCACTCTGATGTAGCCACTTTAGATCGAGTTAAAATCATGGAAGAATTGCGAAACGGAACTTTTGATGTGTTAATTGGAGTCAACCTTCTTCGAGAAGGTCTCGATCTTCCAGAAGTATCATTGGTAGCCATTCTAGATGCCGATAAAGAGGGCTTCCTAAGATCAACCCGATCTTTAACACAAACTTCGGGTAGAGCGGCGCGTAATGTGAATGGAAAGGTGATTATGTATGCCGATAAAATAACTCGTTCGATGCAAGAAACAATTGACGCAACCGACAACAGACGAGAAAAACAATTAGCATATAACGCCAAACATGGTATCACTCCGACTCAAATCAATAAGGCGATGAAGAGTATCATGGATATAGCTGAGAAAAACAAAGAGCAAGTAGTCTACGCTGGTCCAGATTCAATTGAGATTGCTGCAGATCCTGTTGTTCAATATATGAGCAGAGACAGTTTAGAGAAGACGATTCAACAAACTAAAAAAGCAATGCAGAAAGCAGCAAAAGAAATGGATTTTTTACAAGCTGCTCAATATCGAGATGAAATGTACAAACTTCAAAAACAACTTGAAGAAAAGAAATAAAAAAAAGCAGTTTCGAAAGAAACTGCTTTTTTTATATCGTAAAGGGAATAAACTATCCCAAATAAGATTTTAATAATTTACTTCTTGAAGTATGGCGTAAACGACGAATCGCTTTTTCCTTAATCTGGCGAACACGCTCACGAGTCAAACCAAATTTTTCACCAATCTCTTCCAAAGTCATTTCCTGAATTCCAATTCCGAAGAAAAGCTTAATAATATCACTTTCTCTTTCGGTAAGTGTTGCTAATGCACGATCAATTTCTCTCGTTAAAGACTCGTTCAAAAGACTTCTATCTGCAATTGGAGAATCATCATTCACCAATACATCAAGTAGGCTGTTATCCTCACCATCAACAAATGGAGCATCAACAGAAATATGACGACCAGAAACACGTAAAGTATCTGCAACTTTATCAGCAGGCAACTCTAAAGATTCAGCTAACTCCTCTGGAGATGGCTTTCTTTCGTGCTCTTGTTCGAATTTAGAAAAAGCTTTGTTAATTTTATTCAATGAACCAACCTGATTCAATGGTAAACGAACAATTCTTGATTGCTCCGCTAAAGCTTGAAGAATCGATTGACGAATCCACCAAACAGCGTATGAGATAAATTTAAATCCACGAGTTTCATCAAATTTCTCAGCTGCTTTTATCAAACCAAGATTACCTTCGTTGATAAGGTCAGGAAGACTTAATCCTTGATTTTGATATTGTTTCGCTACAGATACAACAAAACGCAAGTTAGCTCTAGTTAATTTCTCCAACGCCTTTTGGTCGCCCTTTTTAATACGCTGCGCCAATTCAACTTCTTCCTCTACTGTAATAAGATCTTCCTTACCAATCTCCTGTAAATACTTGTCTAACGAAGCACTTTCACGATTGGTAATTGATTTAGTTATCTTTAATTGTCTCATAGTCCCTTTTCATCGAAATATTTCGCAAAATTAAACTTTTAATTAATGAAAGTCAAATTTATTGTCTTTTTATTCGAATTTATATTAATTTCCCCATTTAAAACCCTCTATTCTTTACTATTCAAAGAAAAGGCATAATACTTTACATTTCCATTCGGATAAATCCCCGAAATAAACACGCCCCCATCCTTTACAGATTGCAGAGCTTCCCTAACATCTGACACTTTATAAATTGAAGTTTCATTTATTTTATAAATAATAAAACCCTCTTTTATGTTTTCTTCCTTTAATTTCCCTCTTCGCAGACTCTTCACCCTCACACCTCTATTTATCTGAAGTCTATATTTATCTTCTGATGAAATAGGTTCAAATTCAGCACCTAAAAAATCAAGGTCAGTTGCCTTTAATACCTCAGTATTTCCAAGTCTATTACGTAAGATAATATCAATTTGTTTCTTTTCTCCGTCTCTTTTTATCAAAATTCTGATTTCATCACCTGGATGATACTTACTTACCTGTTCTTGTAGCTCTGCACTAGAATTTACAACTTTTCCAGATACATCCAATATTATATCACCCGTTTTTATACCTCCTTCTTCGGCAGCACCATCAGAACTCACTCCTGAAACATAAACACCTTCGATCTTTTCAATATTGTACTCATTAGCTAATTCAGCATCTACAGTTTTTATCGAAACACCAATAAACGCTCTTTGCACTTCTCCATATTTCTTCAAATCACCAATCACTTTTTCAACTATTGTAACTGGTATTGCGAAAGAATAGCCAGAATAGGATCCCGTTCTAGATTCTATAGCGGTATTGATCCCAATTAGATTTCCTCTTGTATTAACAAGAGCTCCTCCACTGTTACCAGGATTTACTGCCGCATCCGTCTGTAAGAAAGATTCAATACTCATTTGACTGCCATTTAAGCCTAAGTTTCTAGCCTTTGCACTTATAATACCAGCCGTTACTGTTGAAGTAAGATTAAATGGATTCCCCACAGCAAGAACCCATTCTCCTAATTTTAATTGATCTGAATTACCAAATTCCATTTTGGGTAAATCATTTTCATCAATCTTTATTAAAGCCAAATCGGTATACGGATCTTGTCCAATAACTTTTCCTTCGTATTCTCTTTTGTCATGTAAAACTACATTAATCACATTTGATCCTCTTACAACATGATTATTGGTAACGATATATCCATCATCAGAAATAATTACACCAGAACCAGAACCTAAGCTATGTTTAGGCTGTGGCCTTCGACCTCCTTCGCCAAATAAAAAATCATAAAACTGATTTCCTTGATAATCTTCATGTGAATATAAAGTTTTAACATGCACTACAGATTTAACGGATAGTTCAGCAGCATAAGTCAAATCAATTTGTCCGACAGAGCCAATTGGCAAACTTGCCACTTGAACGGTAGGTAATTCTTGCATTGTAATAATCCTTTCCTTCTTATCCGTAAGGAAAATAAATAATAAAACGGCAATTGCCCCACCTAAAATAGCAGTGAACAATTTCCCCAAAAACGATTTTATCATCATATTAAGACTTAATTTCTTGAATAGCTTATCTATGCATGTAAAATACAAGCCATTACATAAAAAAAACAATTAATTCAAACACATTCGATTAAAAACAATTTCAAATTCTGCTCTCGATCCAATTATTTTTATTTTCTTAGTAAGCTAGACTAGTAATTTCAATAAGCTGATAATATTTATACAATTGTAACGATATTACTTAACAAGTGTTATATATTTTATTGGTATTTAACACTTCTTAACAAGATTTAAAAATGAATATTAAGTTTTCTAAATACCAGGGAACTGGAAATGACTTTGTTTTAATCGATAATCGAGAACAACTAATATCTCCAGATAATTTTTTACTATTTGAGAAACTTTGCGATAGACGTTTTGGCGTAGGTGCAGATGGACTGATGTTATTAGAAGATGCAAATGGTTATGATTTTCGAATGAGATACTATAATTCAGATGGCAAAGAAGGCAGTATGTGTGGCAACGGTGGACGATGCATAATTGCATTCGCTCATCATCTCGGCGTTATTAAAGATAAAACCAAATTCGTAGCTGTTGATGGAGAACACGAAGCTGAAGTTTATCAAAGTGAAGAGGGGCTAAAGGTCAGCCTTAAAATGATTGATGTTGCGACAATTGAATTTGGAGAAGATTTCTACTTTCTAGATACAGGATCACCTCATCTAGTGAAATTCATTGATAAGCATGAACAATTTGACACTTATACTGAAGGTAGAGAAATAAGATATAATAATCGGTTTAGAGAAGTTGGAACCAATGTCAATTTCGTTTCACTACATCAAGATCATATTCAAGTAAGTACTTACGAAAGAGGTGTTGAAGATGAAACTTATTCTTGTGGAACTGGTGTTGTTGCATCTGCAATTAGCTCAAGTTTTAAAACCAAGAGTAACAATTTCAAAATTAGGACAAAGGGTGGAATTCTTGAAGTCCACTTTGATAAAATTGACGAACAAAGCATTGAAAATATCTGGTTAATAGGACCTGCTATGCATGTTTTCGATGGTAATCTAAAAATACAATAGGTGAACTCTCCCGTATGAAATTCATTCTTATTAAACTCTTCGAAGACAAAAGTATTTCAAATGTATTTTTAGTTTCGCTATTGGGTATTTCCTTGCTTTCAATTTCCATACTCGGAATATTCTGGGTACAGCAATCCAATAGAAAGTTTGAACAGGAATCGAGCCAAATCCAGAAAGATTTTTTTAAAACTCAAGAAAAAACACTTCTCCAAGAAACTCAAACTCTAATCAACTTTATTGAAAACGAGAGAGAACAAACAAGAAATTCATTAAAAAAACAAATCAGTAAAAAAGTTTATGAAGCACATTCGATCGCAACAAATATTTACAACAGCTGTAAAAATGAATTAAGTCAACAACAAATTCAGAAATTAATTATTGATGCCTTGCGCCCAATAAAGCATAATGAAGAAGATGGTTTTTTTTATATAAACAGTTTAAAAGGAACCGTTTTAATGGATCCGGAAAAGCCTAATTGGGAAGGTAAAAATAAGAAATTCATTAATGATGTATACGGAGTTCCAATAATTAAGAAAGAAATTGAAATTGCCAACAAATATGGAAAAGGTTTTACCAACTATTCCTGGCAAAATGAAAATGGAAATAAAATACACCCCAAAATTTCATTCATAAAAATTTTCAAGCCATTCAATTGGTATATTGGCTATACGCAAAAAGTTGATAATCACCTTCAAAACATAAAAGATCAAATTCTATCTAAAATCACGGATATGAGATTTGATGAAGACTTCACTATTGTAGTATTAAGCTTTGATGGCACCTGCCTAGCACACACTCAAAAAGATATCATTGGCCAAGATCTTTGGAACCTTAAGGATAAAAATGGAATAAAAATCACACAAGAATTTATAACGCAAGGCACAAATAAGAAAGGTGGATTTATTCGATACCTAGATCCTTTTAGAGCAGGTAATGAGGAAAGTAAATCTAAATTAATGCACACTAAGGCCTATAAAGATTGGCAATGGATTATAGGTAGTGGTGTACATGTAATGGAATTAGAGTATGCTATCCAAAGAGAGAGAGATGAATTGAAAACCAGTGTAAACAGCTATTTTATCAAGGCATTCTTAATCTTTTTACTATCCTGTCTCATCATTGTTGCAATCACCCGTTTTGTAGTGCAAACAAATAAGTCAGGACTTAAAATTTTAAGTCAATTTTATAAAGATGCACTTACCGAATCTGAATTAATTGATACAAGCAAATTGCATTTTAAAGAATACAAAACCCTTGGTGAACATGCAAATCAGATGATTCTAAACAGAAAAGAAATAGAACATCAGCTTAACATTGAAACCGCTTATTTTGAACAACTTTTTGAAAACTCTCCTGAAGCGATTGCCATTACTGATCATGAGAGCAAAGGGATAAAAATAAACAGGCAATTCACCAAGTTATTTGGATACACTACAGAAGATATTTATGGTGTTGTTATTGACAATTTACTTGCTGACGAATCAAAACAAAGTGAGGCAAATAAAATTAACAAGATTACCTCAAAAGGACAACTAATTGAAACTGAAACAGAAAGGATATGTAAGGATGGAACCCTAATTGATGTTTCTATTATGGGGAATCCGATAGAGGTTGCAGGAGATCAAATAGCGATATTTGGTATATACAGAAATATTACCGAACGAAAAGAATATGAAAAACACCTTGAAGAAGCAAAAAACAAAGCAGAAGAATCAGACAATCTAAAATCTGCCTTTTTAGCAAACATGTCTCATGAAATAAGAACACCAATGAATCATATTCTTGGTTTTACCGACATTATGAGTTCTACTCAGATAAATGAATCAGATCGTCAAGAATATGCAGGATTAATCAAAGAAAGTGGTAGTAACTTATTGCAGCTTATCAATGACATGATCGACCTCTCAAAAATCGAGTCGAGGCAAATAAAACTAAATAAATCAGAAGCTTCCATAAATATGATCCTCGCCTCTTTGTATGAAAAATACTATTCATACAAGAAAACAAATCGAAAAGAACATTTAATTCTTCAAGTTCAAAAAGCTTTAAACGATGAAGAATCTATGATTTTTACAGATGCTCGAAGATTAGAACAATTACTCTCAAACTTAATCGAAAATGCTATAAAATTCACCAAAACAGGCATTGTTGAGTTTGGTTATCTGCTAAAAGGCAAGTCGAATATAGAATTCTTTATTAAAGACACAGGAATCGGTATTCCAGAAAAATCACTTAAGGATATCTTCCAAAGCTTTAGGCAAATAGATGATTCTGACGCAAGAAGATACAGCGGAACAGGTTTAGGATTAACCATTAGTTATCGACTTACAGAAATTCTGGGTGGTAATATAAGAGTTGAATCAGAGCAAAATAAAGGAACTTGTTTTTTTATCAGCCTTCCCTACATTAAGAACAACAAGGGTATAATAAACACTGAAATAATCTCGAAAGAAAACTACAATTGAAATGGCAAAAATATTTTAGTTGTAAATGATAAGTTAAAGTAATTCCACTTTATACAAAGTGAATTTCACCAAGACAAATACAGCTGTTTTATTGAATTAAGTCTTAATGCTATTAACCTATGCAATGAGAACAATGTCGATTTAGTTTTTATGGATATTGGAATACCAGAAATGAATGACATTGATACAGTTAAAATATGTCAATTCACCTATACCTATTGTCCACACAGCATTCTTTCAAAATTAACACAAACAAAAAATAATTGATGCCGGATGCAACGACTACCTTACCAAACCAAAAAAAAATCCAAAAATTGTTAGACTCTATCTATAAACAATTCATTAAAAATTAATCCCACTTAGTTTTTAACAGATCATGCTTATAATTCTGAATGTACTTTAATGCATCTTTATAATTATCTTCGAATCGATAAAATTTACGATAATCTTCTTTCGCAAAATTCTCATGATAAGCAGTTTCAAATTGCTTTTTTAAGCAATCATAAAACCCATCCGTATTGATAAGTACAATTGGCAGATTATGATATCCCAATTGTTTCAAAGTAATTACTTCCAATATTTCTTCAAGGGTACCAAATCCTCCTGGTAACGCAACAAAAGCATCCGACTTATCTCTAAGCACTTTTTTACGCTCTGCCATGTCTGGAGTAATGATTAATTCATCTAAAAAACCTGCAGAAATCCCATATTCCTGTATCAATTTGGGAATTACACCAATCACCTTTCCTCCAGCAGATTTAACAGCTACAGCAACTTCATTCATTAAGCCAACATTAGTTCCACCATACACTAAACCATTCTGAGATTCTCCAATTGATCTTCCCAAATCCCTTGCTTCTTGAAAAAACTTTTCATCTACTGAATTACTAGATGAACAAAACACACAAATATTCATTTTAACCGATTTTAATTAACAATTAAATG
>JADGFH010000157.1 GCA_016743925.1 Labilibaculum sp. | reverse complement strand
AGGTTGAATTAGCATTCCTTCACGCAATTTTATTAATCCGTCGGTTACAAAAGTTTCTCCTTCGTTTAAGCCATTTTGCACAATGAATTTTTCATTTACAGAAGCACTAACTAACACCTCTTTTGCTTGTACTTTGTTCTCTTTATTTACCAGATATACAAATTTCTTTCCTTGCATTTCATATGTTGCTTTCTGAGGAACCATGATGATATTATTTTCGATAGAAGACATCTTTACTTTACCACTACTACCATTTCTTAATAGGTTCGCAGGATTAGGAAAGATAGCACGATAACTAATACTTCCAGTTCTTGGATTTACCATTCCGTTAATCGTTTCAATTTTACCTTTTTGATCGTAGGTTACTCCATCAGCAAGAATTAATTCAACTTCTGGCAATTCCTTTATTTTGCTGGCAATACTATTGCCATTTAATTGGCGATTGAATTGAAGTAATTGCTTTTCGTTTAAAGTAAAATAAGCGTATACATTACTAACATTGGAAACCGTTGTTAGTGGTTGTGCTTCTGTACGACCAACCAAACTTCCAATTCTGTAAGGAATGCTTCCAACGATACCATCTACCGGACTTTTTATAAAGGTATAGTCTAAGTTTTCCTTCGTATTCATATAATCAGCTTGTGCTGCAATTAACTGTGCTTTAGTGGCATTTAGATTGCTTTCAGCAGTTTTTAATTGAACAGCACTAATAATGTTTTTCTGTACAAGTGGCATTACTTTGTCTACTTCTACTTGAGCCGAAACTACTTGAGCTTTTGCTACTTCAATGTTTGCTTTAGCAGCATTAACCTGTTGATTTAAAGTTTCTGCACTTAGCTTAAATAGCAATTGCCCTTTTTTTACTTCTGCACCTTCGTCAATATAAATCTTATCAACAAAACCATCAACTTTGGCGCGAATCTCTATGTTTTGTTCTCCTTCTAGGTTAGCAGCATATTCATTGTATACCGTCACATTGTTTTTCTCAGCTGATTGCACAGGAAATGGCATTGGACCTTGAGCTGCTTGTTGATGCTGCGGATTACTGCAAGAAGATAATGCTAGTAAGCTAATTGCTAATCCTGATAGTAGGTAATTTCTAATCATTTGATAATAATTTGTTTATTTTTAAAAATCTGCACCATTCGTGATTATCTTGGTTTTGAGAGATAACAAGTGCTGGTTTTAACTTTTAGTTAGCCTATGAAATTTAGTTCTTTTAGTTCGCTCATTAACGAACTAACGTTGTACATTAATTGATGCACGTTAGTACAGTTATTTAAACTTTATTTGATAATTGGATGTATTTAGTAAGAGGTTTATTTATTTAATTTTAGAAAAGTTGAGCATTTACTTTTGATACCATCTCTTAGTTGTTCTAGAATGGTAATTGTATTTGCTAGGTAATCCACATATGGCGTTTCATGCAATAGTTCAAATTCGTCTTCCGGTTTTTTCACAATTTCATTGGCTTCTTTTTTAAAGTTGATTACTTCTGTTGCCAATTCATGTTCTGTTTTATACATTTTTAAGTTCTCCTCAATTCTGGTAAGAAAACCAATAGGATTTAAAGTGAAATATTTTTTGCGATCGCCTGGTTTAGTAAAGAAATGTACAATTTCAACTTTTTGTAGTGATTTTAGATTTGTCGATACTGTACTTTTGCTAGCTCCTAAAAAATGAACTAATTCATCAAATGTGCTTCCGGTTTCTTTATTAATAAGTAGGGTAGCAAAAATACGAGCAGCAATAGGAGCAAGCTTTTCCTGCTTCTCCATAAAAAGACCATATCTTTCTACTAACAACTTTTTTCTTTCTTCTAATTCTTGTAGGTTCTTCATCTTTTCTAAAACTTAACAATGCAAATATACACTTAGTTCGGATCTGTCCGAACTAAAAATTGTTAATTTTTCTTTAAGAAGTGTAAAAAAGTAAATCAATAGATGTGTTTTGGACTTATGAAATGTTTGTTTAGTTTATTTATTATGTTGATAATGAGTTGTTTCGTGTGTGGAATTGATTCCACGTATTGTGGATACTTTCTACACTCAATAAAAGAATCTATTCTTATCTAGAATGATTAAAAATACTTAAACTTTCGTAACATTCACATTTAGCGTTCGTTAAACTTCATAGGAAATTTGGAAACTGTAGCTAAATTAATTCTGGCACAGAATTCTCTATATGAGTTGTGAAGTTGAAAAATGTCAAATTAAATAAGAATGGCAAAATTGAAGGAGAGAGAATCATATAATGGATTCACAATAATTGGTTTTTTTAGGAAAACTCCACCTAATAACCCTACCAACAAAAAGAAAGGTCTTGAAATGCTCAAGCATATTCATTTTTTTAATCCCCATGATTATTATTGCAATGCTTAAAAAGGAATAAACTCTAAAGTTTGTCCTGTTTTATCCAAGCATTAAATATCTATTTTAAGTTCTAGATAATTAATGACTAATCTAAACGAAATGTTTGGAATAGGAAATTTTTGTGAAAATTTTAATAAGAAAATAAACTATCTTTAATAATAATATCAATGAGAATAGAAAGAAAAGTGATTGCGGTAATGATGATATTGGCTATGTACTTGTCGTTTGCAAGTTGTGATGATGAATTTGTTGAGGATCCAAATTCAACAGAAGATGTGGATCCTATTGATGATGAAAATACTGATGATGATTCTACTGCATCTGACACAACCAATGGAACAAAAGATGAAAATAGAGCTGTGATTGAAAATAAGGTATTTAATGAGACTCTGATTATAGATGGACATGATAATGACAGTTTAATCATACGCAACTGTACCTTCGAAAATATTAGTTCATTTGGATTACTAATTAAGAATGTGGATGAATTGATTGTTAAAGATTGTATTTTTAGAAATATAGGAAACAGTGCCATTAATCTTGGTGTAAATGAAGTATCTACTAATGTTACCATTGATAATAATGAGATTTATGATGTCGTTCAAAATGGTATTATGGTATTTCAAACTCATATCCGTCCGATAATTACCAACAATAAAATATATGATGTTGCAACATATCCTGATGGAGGTCCTCATGGTATATATTGTAGAGGTCGTGATTTTATAATTGAAGGAAATACTATTCATAATGTTGGTGTTGCAGGTGACCATGGAAGTGGAATTAGTGTAAGAACCTATGGTACTGTAAGAGGGAATAAGGTATATGCGGCACAAAGAAATGGTATTTCTTATAGTTCTGATAGAGCAGGTTATGATGGTACGTTGCTTGTAGAAAATAATGTTGTATACGATAATATGAAAAGAGGTATTAATATCTATAGTGGACCTAATGAATCAAAGATTGGAAAAGCAATTATACGTTTTAATACAGTTATATCCACAAATGATCATGAGCCAATTTTTGTAGATTCAGGTTACTATCCAGATGCTACCTTTGAAGTTTATGGTAATGTATTATTAAATCTTGGTACTGCAAGTAGATTTGCATTTGCTTCTTCTAGCCATCCATTCGAGGTGGAAAGTCACAATTTAACCTCAAATGCAGACATTGGATTTGTTAATTTAACAAATCGAGACTTGCATATATTATCTGATTCAGAAGCGAATGATTATGCTATTGGAGTGTTGGATTTTCCTAAATCTGATATTGATAATGCTATTGACAGAATTGAAAATTCCTTAGATGCTGGAGCTTGTTCTGTTGATTAGAATAGTTAAAGTATAAATTAAAAAAAATGCCATCATTATTGATGGCATTTTTTTTTATAATTAAATAGCTTGTTTGTTTAAGTTTTCTTATGGAAGAATTAAGATGTTTAATGTAGGTAAAATGCTGATTTGTAAAAGAATTGGTTTCCTTTTGTGATTTTAACAATCTGAAGCTTGATTTTTATCTAAAATGGTTTGAAATTGTATAATAGGCATTTAGAAAATAAATAAAAAAGAACTGCGAGTACTGATATTGTGTTAATATTTTGTTTTCTAAATCTGTGTACATGTAATACTACATTACGGCGAATATTTTTCCCAAAAATGTTTTTAAGTTTTAATTCTTCAAAGCTATTCTTTGAATTTAAACGTCTCAATTCCTTAAAAAATATATGGGATTGAGGAAACGAAGTAGTGCCCAAATCTTTTTACCTTCTTGAAAATATTGCCTTAATTGTCCTCTCTCTATCATGCCTAAAATTTAACATTAAACTTATTATCATTGAATATTATACGTGCGTTAGCTGTGCATTAGAAATTTTATTGAATAAAATATTTAAGATGAGAAATGATATTGTGATGGTCGATTTGAATGGACAGTACCAAAACTTGAAGAAAAAAATAGATTCTGCTATTGACATAGTTATCCAATCGGGTAAGTTTATTAATGGACCCGAAGTGGAACTTTTTTCAAAAGAACTGGCTCGCTGGATTGGTGTTAAGCACGTAATTCCTTGTGCCAACGGTACGGATGCTTTGCAATTGGCAATTATGGCGCTACAACTTAAAGTTGGAGATGAAGTACTTGTTCCTTCCTTCTCATATGTTGCAACAGTTGAGGTTATTGTATTGTTGGGTTTGAAACCGGTATTTGTAGATGTTAATCCACATACATTTACAATTGATGTTGTTGATTTAAGAAATAAAATAACAGAAAAATCAAAATTAATTATCCCAGTACATCTGTTTGGGCAATGTGCAAATATGGAGATTATATGTAAAATTGCACAAAAATATCAATTGAAAATAGTAGAAGATACAGCTCAAGCTATAGGTGCATGCTACAGATTTTCTAATGGTGAAACCATTAATGCCGGAGCAATTGGTGATTTTGGTACCACATCTTTTTTTCCATCAAAAAATCTTGGTTGTTTTGGAGACGGAGGAGCTTTATTAACCAATAGCGACGATTTAGCTATAATGGCTAAAATGATGGCTAATCATGGACAGAAAGTAAAATATCATCATGATGTTATTGGTTGCAATTCTAGACTGGATACTATTCAAGCGGCAATTTTAAGAGTTAAACTTCAATATTTAAGAGAGTTTACAGCGAAACGAAAGCGAGTTGCTATGTATTACCGCAAAGAACTTAATAATGTTAAAGGATTGGCGGTACCTAATGTATCCAGAAATTCAACTCATGTTTATAATCAGTTTACACTTAAAATTGATTTAAGTGATCGTTATGGTATTCAAAATATAAGGGATCGTGTCCAAACGGAATTGAGAAAAAGAGGAATTCCAACGATGATTTATTATCCACTGCCCATCCACTTACAAAAAGCATATTGTTCTCAGGACTTTCCACATGGAAGTTTACCTATGACCGAACGTTTGAGTGAGTCTGTCTTGTCAATTCCAATTCATACTGAAATGACAGATGATGAAATGGAGTACATTACTGAATCTATAAAAGAAGTTATGAAAAGAATCTTGGTACATGTTTCTCTAACAACTAAAAAAACGGAATGCAAAGAGATTATTTTGTCCACGAATCAGCAGTGATTGATGAAAACTGTAAGATTGGACAAGGCTCAAAGATCTGGCATTTCTGTCATGTTATGAGTAATAGTACGATCGGACCAAACTGCATTCTTGGGCAAAATGTGTTAGTATCCAAAGGTGTGATTCTTGGTGAGAATGTGAAAGTTCAAAACAATGTCTCAATCTACACAGGAGTAATATGTGAAGATGATGTGTTTTTGGGACCTTCTATGGTTTTTACTAACGTGATAAATCCCAGATCAGCAATAATCAGGAAGAATGATTACCAAAAAACCATTGTGAGGAAAGGAGCTAGTATTGGAGCCAATGCTACTATTATTTGTGGCAATGAAATTGGTAAATATGCTTTTGTTGGAGCTGGTTCTGTAGTAACAAAGTCGGTTAATGATTACGCCTTGGTGGTAGGAAATCCGTCGAAACAAGTTGGCTGGGTAAGTGAGTATGGGCACAAGCTAAATTTTGATAAAAGTGGAGTTGCAATTTGTCGTGAAAGTGGGCAAAAATATCGAATTGCAAAAGAAATGGTTTGGAGAGAAGAATGAGGATGTTGGATTAATCTTGCTAAATAATGAAAAAGAAAAAAATTCGGTTTGGAATTGTTGGAATGGGACATATTGGGAAAAGACACCTTGAAATGATAAGATGTAATCGGGATGCAGAAATAGTTGCATGTTGTGATTTATTGCCAATGGAAGAATTGGATCTTTATATTCCCGGAATTCCATTTTATCGGGATTTTAATGAGATGTTACAGAATCATAAAGATATTGACGTTTTAAATGTTTGCGTGCCAAATGGCTTGCATGCCGAAATATCAATTGGAGCTCTAAATAAAGGACATCATGTTGTTTGTGAGAAACCTATGGCGCTTAGTAAATCAGAGGCTGAACAAATACTATATAAATCACTTGAGGTCTCAAGAGATATTTTTGTTGTAAAACAAAATAGATATTCTCCACCAGCTATATGGTTAAAGGAGATTATGAATCAGGAACTATTGGGGCGAATTCACATGGTTCAATTAAGTTGTTATTGGAATCGGGATGAAAGGTATTATAAGGCAAATTCATGGAGAGGGAGTCAAAGTGAAGATGGTGGAACTTTGTTTACCCAATTTTCTCACTTTATTGATATAATGTATTGGCTTTTTGGTGACATTACTAACATAAGAGGAATATTTAAAGATTTTAAGCACGCTAATCTTACGGATTTTGAAGATTCGGGAGTAGTAAGTTTTGAGTTTGTAAATGGAGGTATTGGTAGCCTGAATTATTCTACAGCAGTTTACAATAAAAACCTCGAAAGTTCTATTATCCTTATAGGAGAAAAAGGAACTGTAAAAGTAGCAGGTCAATACATGAACGAGGTCGTTTACTGTGATATTGAAAATTATACTATGCCAGAACTTTCGCCATCAAATCCACCAATTGACTATGGTTCTTACAAAGGTTCTGCTCAAAATCATCATTATGTAATTGCAAATGTTGTTGAGAAGCTTCAAAATAAAGGAATTATTGCAACAAATGCTCTTGAAGGGTTAAAAGTTGTTGACATAATTGAAAGAATTTATCATTTAAGAGATCTGACAGAGATAAAACAAAAAAATGAATTGGTAGAACAGTACAAAATGAATGGTGTAATTCAATAAAATTGGTTTGAAGGAATGACATTGTTATTGATTACAATTGTATAGACTAAAGAATGGATAAATGAAAAATGTGAAAATTGCTGTTGTTGGACTTGGGTATGTGGGCTTGCCATTGGCAGTTGAATTTGGCAAAAAATATCCAACACTAGGATTTGATATTAATGAAAAACGGGTGCTTGATTTGAAATTAGGTGAGGATTGGAGAAAAGATTTAGCTAATGATAATTTTCGATCTTCAGTTCATCTTGAACTCACAAGTGATCCCGATCGTTTAAAATGGTATAATGTATATATTGTTGCGGTACCAACACCATTGAATAAGAACAAACATCCTGATTTATCTCCATTATATGAAGCTTCTAAATTTATTGGATTAGTCTTGAAAAAAAATGATATTGTTATTTATGAATCAACAGTATATCCAGGTGCAACCGAAGATGATTGTGTTCCTGTTTTGGAACAATACAGTGGATTAACATATAATAAAGATTTCTTTTGTGGTTATTCTCCTGAAAGGATTAATCCAGGAGACAAAATCCACACTTTGACGAGCATTCGTAAAATTACATCTGGATCGATACCTAAAATAGCTGATTTTGTTGATAAACTTTACAATTCTATAATTACTGCAGGAACGTATAAAGCATCTTCAATTAAAGTTGCCGAAGCTGCAAAGGTAATTGAAAATGCACAACGTGATATAAATATTGCATTTGTGAACGAATTAGCTGTTATTTTTAATAAGTTGGATATTGATACAACCGAGGTTTTGGAAGCTGCTTCAACCAAATGGAACTTTTTACAATTTAAACCAGGTTTGGTTGGTGGACATTGCATTGGAGTTGATCCTTATTATTTAGCTCATAAAGCATTGGAAGTTGGATATAATCCTCAAATTCTGTTGGCAGGGAGAAGGTTAAATGATGATATGGGTTCATTCATTGCATTTAATGTGATCAAAGAAATGGTTAAAAAGGGATTTAGAATACCGGGATCTAATGTTTTGGTAATGGGTATCACTTTTAAGGAAAATTGTCCTGATATCAGAAATTCCAAAGTGATAGGATTAATTAATGAATTGAAAGAGTTTGGCTGCAATGTTGAAGTTTATGATCCTTGGGCAAATCCAACAGAGGTTAGAGAAAAATACAATTTGAAAATAATCCCTTATCTAAATGGGAATAAGTATGATGCAGTAGTAGCCGCTGTAGCACATGATGAAATTCGAAAGGTAAACGTTAAAACCTTGAAAAATGGTCACGATGCTGTTATATATGATGTTAAGGGAATTTATCCACGAGAATTTGTTGACGGACGATTATGAAATTAATCATCTCATCGTTTTGTAAATGAAAAGTAATCTACTTAAAGATTTCTTATCCTATGGTGCCGTAGGTGTGTTGGCAAAATTTGTTGGTTTTTTCACCATTCCTATCTATGCTCGATTTTTATCGCAAAGCGATTTTGGGGTATTAGAAATTCTTTCAGTCTTCATGGCTATATTGCCATATATCACAACTTTTCAGTTAGAGAGTAGTCTACTTCGATTGTTCTTCGAAAAAAAAATCAATCTAGATAAAAAGAAGTTATTTTCAACTGGGTTATTTGGGATTATTCCTGTAAGTATTATTCTATCATTATTCCTAATAGGATTTTCTGAGTTTTTCTCTGAACTACTATTAAAATCAGACACTTATTCGCTTATTTTTATAATTGTTGTTTCCGAATTGGTATTTAAAAATATAATTGGTTATTGTACGGTAATCTATCGTGTTGAGTTCAATAGGAAAATATATACACAGTTTAATTTATCCTACGTAATACTGAATGCATTTTTAGGAATTTTAACTGTCGTTGTTTTCAATTATGGTATCATGGGATTGTTGATTAGCAGATTAGCAGTTTCGATTATTTATTCAATCATAGCTTTTACCAGTACAAGAAAATATTTTACCTTATATTTTTCAATTCAGCAAATTAAGGAAATGCTCACCTATGGATTACCATTATTACCAGAAGTTTTTGCAAGGTGGGGACAAAAATACCTTTCCCGAATATTTATTGTCATTTTCTTTTCTTTGGAGCAGATGGGTGTGTTTGCAATCACAGCAAAGGTTCTGTTGCCATTAATACTTCTAACTGGTAGTTTGAAAATGGCTTGGCATCCTTATAGTTTTGATCATTTTGAGGAGAAAGGCAGTTCTGATTTATTCAATGATTTTTTTAATTTGTTTTCGCTAATAGGTACTTTAATTGTCGTATTTCTCATTTTTTTTGGCAAAGATTTGTTGGTTCTTTTTGCTTCGGATAAATTCATTAGTGGAGGAGAATTGATAGGTGTTCTTGCAATAGCTTTTATTCTTAATGGGATGTCTGATTTAATTTCCTCAGGAATATTGATAAGAAAAAAGAATATGTTGTTAGCGTATGCGTCCATTGTATCAGTATGCGTTGGTTGCTTTTCAATGTATTTTCTAGCTATACAAATAGGACTTTTGGGAATAGTACTTGGCGAACTAATTGGTGAATTGGTAAAATATGGATTAACGGTTTACTTTGTGCGCGAACATTTTTCCAACTATTTTAAATTCAGAAGAATTACAATTGGATTAGTATTTTTATTGGTTATCATATTTAGCACAAACTATGGTGTAATATCTACAGATATTAATATTTCATTAAAAATATTGCTTTACATCGCTCTATTAATTCTCTTTTGTGTTCTATATTTTTATAAGAACACTAGTTTGTCAAATAGAATTGTAACATTTTTAATTCGATAATAAGGTGAATATATTAATTGTTTCAAGACATCAATTCGGGTATCTAACCGATTTTTATTATTTCTCAAAATATTTATTAAAGACAGAGAATGTAAGTTTTATTTGCAAGGATGAAGGCAAGCAAAAATTAGATAACAAAGGAGTTACGGTTATCTATCAAAAACCTGTTTTTAATAACAATTATTTGGATATTATGGTGTTTTGTTGGAAGATTTTCTTTTTGAATTTTACCGTAAAGGCCGATAT
>JADGFH010000937.1 GCA_016743925.1 Labilibaculum sp. | reverse complement strand
GCATTTAACCAAACTTTAGTTCCATCTGATAGAGTTAGTGAATACTCTCCACCTCTTGGCACCTCAATTCGATTGTATATTAGTTTTGATTTTGCTGAGACAATTGGATTATAAATAAGATTATTAGTAGTGTCCTTACTAATTGTTGTGCCATCAACTTCTGAAATATTTCGCTTCTGTTGTTCATGTAGTTTCATTTTAGAACCATCTGCCAAAGTTAAAACAGCTTTCCTACTCCCAATTTCAGTTACTTGCGCAAAATCATAATCCTTTGAAAAGTCAACCCCACTTCGATATTCCAAGAACAGAAATACACTAAGAATAGCAATCACAGCCACTGAGGCTGCATAGGGAAGCCAAAGATGAAGTTTTCGTGGCGTAGGTGATATTTTGTTAGCAATCTTACTCCACAACTTTTCAGTGTCCATTTGTTCAAGGAAATCTATAGTTCGGGTTTCCTTAAATAGAAAGTTATAATGTTTAAAAATTTCCTCATGTTCTACATCCTCTTTCAGCCATACTTCCAACTCCTCTGCCTTTTCAATAGATAATTTTCCCTTGCAATAATCGCTAATCAGGTAAATTATTCGTTTTTCCGGTTTATTCATTTTATCTCTTATTCTAAGTTCATTATTGAAGCTAAACTCTACGAAGCTTCTCTAATACGACTCAAAAAAAGTAAAATGGGCGACAAAAAAATTCACTAAAATTTCAATTATTTTGCTAAAACATGTTCGAAGCCAATAAAACAGGCACTTTTTATTATTCAAATTTTTCGATTATTCCGAAAATTGCAGTAATAAAAACTCAATAATTATGGTTTTTATAATATTTCCGGGTTTAAAGATCCCAAAGATGAATTGTAAAAAATAGCAGCCCCATAAGTAATTGGGAAAAGGATATTGATTAAGGTAGTAAAATAAGAATGATAACATCTAATGATCCGCGAAGTTGCTTCAACGATCTGGAAAAATGGGTTTTGACTGTATTCAAGGATACATCAAGTTCCAAAGCCACTTCTTTGTATTTCTGATTCTCAAACACAATGGCCTCAAATACCTGTCTGTTTTTATCGGATAATTTATTCAATTCCTGATAGAGTAATTTTTTTCTTAACTCTATATTCTCACAATCCACACTATCTTCAGTTGTGGGTACAACTAAATTACCTAACTCCTCAAATTGAATTCGTTTACTGTTTCTAAGGAAAGTGAAGGAATTATTTTTTACTGCTTTAAATAGATACGACCGAAGAGAGTCAGAAATATAAGAATAGCATTTCTTTTCCCAAAGGATAATAAATACTTCTTGAACAATATCCTCGGCTTCCTCAAATGAATTAACATACTTCAAGGCAAATACACACAAAGGGGTATGGTATAAATCGAACAATTGACGTAGTCCTGATTCATCTCTTTTTTGAAGTTTTGCGATGATATTTTGCTCTTGTTTATCCATTCTTGACAGTTAAAATTAAGAATAGATTGATCAATTACAAATAGGAATCTAATACTTCTTACAAATTCATCACCATACAACCCTCACTAATAGGGTCTTATCGCCATATCTGTTTTACCAAAAATAATTCTTTAGTGAGTTGACTACTTTACAATTATTTGAACTATAGTTATCCTTATAAAATCACTACTAAAAAATAGAATAGAGATCAGTAGATAAATGCATATCTTAGATGTCAATAAAATTAATGATTTATGGATATTTTTAGAGGATAGAACCTTCTAGACTTTGCTGCACACTTCCAAACAGATGAAAACTGCAAAGAATATTTGGCAAATATTAAGTGGAAGGACGGATTCAATTGCATTAAGTGTAATCATACAGGCAGTCAAACACGTAGAGATTTTTCGAGAACGTGCAATAAATGTAGTCATACTGAAACAGCTACAGCCAACACCCTGTTTCACAAGGTGAAATTTGGAGTTCGCAAAGCGTTTTTCATTTGTTTTGAAATGGCAACGTCTACTAAAAGTTTGTCTGCAAGCTATATGGGTGTTCGCTATAGCGTTACAGAAAAGACAGCACGCTTGTTTATGCATAAAGTTTGTGAAGCAATGAAATCAAGTGAAAATAACCCTATGGACGGTGAAGTACATGTAGATGAATTTGTTGTTGGAGGTAAAGAAAAAGGTAAAGTCGGCAGAAGCTATAATAGCAAGAAAAAGAAAGTCATTTGTGCTGTACAGCTCACAGATAAAGGAAAAATTAGGAGAATGTACGCCTTCAGAATTGATAATTACTCTTCTAAGGAACTAGGGAAAATTTTCACTAAACACATTGACAAACAAGCAAGAGTGAC
>JADGFH010000936.1 GCA_016743925.1 Labilibaculum sp. | reverse complement strand
GCTTGAAACGGCTTTCTATTTATTTGAATGATTTTTCTTTAAACCGTTGACGGTTTTCCTTCACCCTTTTTGGCATAAATGTAATTAACCAAATCATCGGGATTAGTCGATCCAATCCATATCATTCGGCTTTTGCCTTTTACATCTAATTCGATGGCCTTATTGCCCGATACATTGTAAAGAATGGCGCCTTGTTTTAACCTGATTCCCCACCCCAAAGCACTATAAGAAACGGAGCGACAATAAGTAATATCTTCTAGTTTATACTTTCCATGAATAACACCAATTCCCATTGAAAATTGTACATGATTATCGTCAACCTGAATGCTTAATTTAAAAAATAGCAGAAGAATTACAGCTAGAATTACAACCAATGGAATCTGATTAGCAATTCCAACTCCTTGCATCCCTACAAAGACAATAATCATCGGAATAATAATGTAAAATGGCCATGCGTACTGAGTTGTTTTCATCATCTTAATCTGTAATAAAGTTAACAATAGCTTCTACCAAATCGGTATTAACAGGAAGAACTGGATTAGTATAGGATGCAATATTTTCCTGCATTCCCATTGCAATGGTTTTTAATACATGATTCATGTTGTTCACAACTACTAATTCTGCATTTTGTGATGCAGTTTTCAACTTCTTGGCATCCTCCACACCAACCTGAATATCTTTGGCTCCCTGAAGAATTAATATTGGACAAGTTAATTTCGCAATTAATTCACCTGGTTTGTGTTTAAACCAAGATATTAAGTAAGGTTGAACCGATGGTCGAAACAAAGTAGCCAATTGAGGTGGAGTATTTTGCACCAATTCGCCCTTTTTCAGACTGTCTATAATAGCCTCTACCTTAATATAGAATTCGCGTGGTAACTTAGGTTTCAACTGTTCTTTAAGAATCAAATCGGCCGATTTTCCTGCTCCTGCAATAGATACAAATCCTTTAACTTTCACCTTCTGAATTGCCAACAATGCAAGCAAAGAACCTTCACTGTGCCCTGCTATATAAATATCCGTAAATCCTTTTTGTTTGGCATGCTTAACTAGTTTGGTAAGATCATTTGCATACTGATCAATGCTCAAATCTTCCTCTTTAAAGTCGGCATAAGCACTTTTTGCGATTGCTCTTTTATCGAATCGTAATGTTGATATCCCTTTCGACACAAGAGCTTCGGATAATAATCGTAAACTATTGTTTTGCATGCTTGGTTGATTCCCATTTAAATCGGTTGGTCCCGATCCTGCAACAATAATCATCAAAGGAGAAACTGTAGAACTATTTGGCTTGGTAAGAACACAATGCAATTTTGTGCCATCAACCTGAACATAGGTTGTATCTGTTTGCTGAGCATTAGCGCACAATACACTTACAAGAAATGCTGTTAACAATACAAGTCTTTTCATTTTATTGAATATTTTGGATTAGAATAATGGATAAATAACTGGATAAAATCATTGCCCCAATCATAGCCACAATGAAGGATGTCACCAACTTTGGCCCTTTCAAGTTCGCAGATATCTTAAAGGCATTAAACATTAAGGCAACCATCCAAATTGTTAGCAAAAATGTTAATATAATTAAGCTAACGGCCAGTATAATGCTAAAAGTTGATATTTCGACAGGTTCCCCAGAATGAAGAAATGTCCACGCTAAATATGCGCCAAACTCACGCATCGATTCGGAAAAAGCAATAAAGGCAACAAAAAAATATGGATATCTTGCCAATGCTTGTGTCCCAAAAATATCAAGCATCCGAACAGATGATTTTGATAAGATAATTGCTGCTAAATAAAGAAGTATGGATATGGACAGCCAATTAAGTAATGACTGAACAACCAAATACCAAACAGAAGAGGTAAAACCAATTTTCACGGATATAATATCAGGAAAATGAGTATTACTTAGATATCCAACAATAGATGTTGCAAGGATAATCAACAATCCTATCAGTAAGGATTTTAATCCTGCAATGTAAACGAAAGGCTTAAATAGTTTTTGAATCATGGTCTTGCAATTTTTGGATTTTGGTTATGAGTTCGTCGAGCATATTTCTAACAGTAGGATAACTTAGCTTTAGTTTTCCTGCCATTATTTTCAGGCTCCCACTACTTTTTATGAAATCAAGAATAAAAGCTTGATCCTTATTAGTCAATTTTAATAAGATTGGTAATTCGAATAGTCCTGTTATAGTTGTTTCACAGCTTTCGCAATGCAAACTATTCACTTTAAGTCCCGATTCACAACTGGGACAATTAACCGGCAGTTTTTTATTCATATCATTACATTTTACTCAACTAATGTAATATATAT
>JADGFH010000156.1 GCA_016743925.1 Labilibaculum sp. | reverse complement strand
GTTCCTTACTCTCTATTCCCATCTTGCAAATCCACAATTAAATTTGATATTTCACTCAATTGCAAAAAATGCCATTTGTAGTAATACCTAAATCATTTTTTTGCGTCATAAGATTATAAACAAGATCTATGGATAAAAACATACCTAAAGATAAAGACTTAAAGGCTATTATATCAAGTCTTACGGGCGATCATGAGCCAGAAACAAGAGAAGAATTACTTGTTTGGTTAAAGCAGAATCCTAATAATATCCATTTATACAATCAGTATAAACAAATAATGAACGTTTCAAAAGGAGGAGAAAAAAGATTTGACAAAACAACATCCTTTGAAAAGGTAGATCTTATTTTATCAAAACAACAAATTTCAAAAAAGCTTAGATTACTTCAATACTTTTCAAAAGTTGCGGCTGTGTTCATTATTGCTTTACTATCTATTTTAGCTTACAATAATTTTCTAACTCCGAAAACCAATTTAGGTTTAAGTATTGAAACCTCATTTGGTAATAGAACAAAAACTGCTCTTCCAGATGGTTCTGTAATTAATCTAAACGCAGCTTCAAATGTTAATTTTCTTGTTGACCAAAAGAACCGAAAAATTCAATTAAACGGAGAAGCTTTTTTCAAAGTCGCTAAATCAAAAAAACCCTTTATCGTAAAAACCGAAACCCAAATCATTAAAGTTTACGGAACAGAATTTAATGTCGAAGCTTATCACGATGATGATTTCATAAAAACAACCCTAACAGAAGGTAAAATTAGTATCGAAATTGATAACGATAAGAATCAAAAACCACAAATTTTATTACCAGGATATCAAGCTATTTACTCGAAAAAGAATAGAACGCTAAAAATAAATAAGTGTGAAATTTACAAAAGTATCGCTTGGTTAGATAATAAAATGCTTCTAAGAGGCACAACATTTTATGAGCTTGGTAAAAAGCTAGAACGACGATATAAAACTAAAATTACATTTAGTGATGAAAAACTCAAGAACTATCATTTTACAGGTTCATTTAAAGATGAAACTGTTGATGAAGTAATTCAAACCCTCTGCACGATAAGTAAATCAAAATATAAAAAAACTGGGACTAATTATTTTATCTATTAAGACATTAAATCCAAATGTTAGAATAGTTGTGAAACAAAATATTGACCATTATTAACCCTAAAAAAAACATGCCTATAGCCTATTTGAACAAAGAAAAAAAACGGGAGATGCTCGAACATCACCCGCTTAACTACCAATTAATGAATTAACAAGTAGTATTTTATTCAAAACCCTAAATTTATGAAAAATAATGCAGAATCAAGGAGTCGTAGACATCCTTATGCTAAATTTATTTCGATTGTAAAATTGTCCATTTTATTTTCTTTGGCATTTGCCCTAAATGTCTCAGCAAGTAATTCTTTAGAAAAAGACAAGATAACAATGAAAAAAAACAATGTTACAGTTCAGAACATTATTGATGAAATTGAACAAAACACTGTGTACAGATTTATCCTACAGGATGAGCAAATTGATCTCAAGCGCAGATTAAATGTTGATTTCAAGGATGCAAGCATTCAGATGGTTCTTGAGACAGTATTTGGAAATCAAAATTTCAAATACGATATCTCTGATAAAAATCTTATCAGTATCCAGAAACTTGAAGAACGAGTAATAAATGGTAAAGTCGCTGACGAGAAAGGTGCAAGTTTACCAGGAGTTTCCGTGATTGAAAAAGGAACCATTAATGGAGGAATTACAAACATTAATGGGGAATATTCAATTAAGGCAAAAGGAAATGTTTTGGTATTTTCCTTTATCGGAATGGAAACACAAGAGGTAACTATTTTAGGAAAGCAGAATTTAGATGTTGTAATGAAAGAGGATGTTACAGATTTAGATGAAGTTGTAGTTACTGCTCTTGGTATAAAAAGAAAGCAGAAGGCATTAGGATACTCTACACAAAAGATTGATACAAAAGCTTTAACAGAAACTCAAGGTGTTAATATTGCCACAAACCTAACTGGAAAAATTGCTGGTTTAAGAATAAGCAACAGTACAGAGTTTGATGTAGCCCCAACAATTAAGTTGAGGGGTGGCAACCCTTTAATTGTAGTTAATGGAATGCCCACTTCAAACGTTTCTTTGGCTGATTTTGGTGCAAACGATATCGAAGACATTACTATTCTTAAAGGAGCGACAGCTTCAGCTTTATATGGTAGTAGAGGGCGAGATGGTGCTATCATGATCACAACTAAAAAAGGAGCAAACAAACATGGTGTAGAAGTTGAAATTAGCAACAGCACAATGTTTAATGCTGGCTATCTTAGAATTCCTGAGTCGCAAACTGCCTACAGTACAGGTAACCATGGTGTAGCCAATTTTGGTGGAAGTTATGTTTGGGGTGATAAGCTTGACATTGGAAGAACTGCTGTACAATATGATAGCCCTATCGATGCCAATGGAAACAGAATACCTACCGAATTGGTATCAAGAGGTAAAAATAATCTGAATAACTTTCTTGAGAACAGTTTCACCACCAATTCAAATGTAAGCGTTTCTCAAAGTGGAGAAAATGGAAGTTTCAGAATATCTTTAACAAATGTTCATAACAAAGGTCAAGCGCCAAATTCCAAGGCCGAAAAGTATATTCTTAGTGTAGGTGGAACTATGAATGTTACAGATAAACTTAAAGTTGAAGCTATTTGGAACTATACAAAAAGAACCTCTCCAAATACGCCAAGATTTGGCTATGGCCGAGGTGGTTCATACATCTACTTACTATCCGTATGGAGTGGAGTCGATTTTGACATCAGAGATTTTAAAGACTATTGGACAGAAAAAGACAATAAACAAAACTGGTATCAGTCCTCATGGTATAACAACCCTTATTTTGTTTCCAACCAAGACATTAGATCTTATAGAAAGGATATCAACAATGGGAATTTAATGGCTAACTATACAGTAATGCCAGGACTTAACCTGATCTTGAAAGGTGGAATCAATACATTTAACGGATCATCAAAGCATGAACAAGCTTTAGATTACAACCAAAGTGGTAAAGGTTACTTTAGCACATCACAAAATTACTATATGGATTTAAATAGTGATTTTCTGGCAATGTATACCAAACGATTAGGTGATTTTAAGATTGATGCGTTAGCTGGAGGAGCTGTTAACTATTACAAAAGCGAAGGTATTTCTGGTTATACGGTTAACGGTTTATCTATTCCTACTTATTACTCTTTAAAAGCATCTGTTGATCCAGCAAAAACTTCAAGTGCTCTAAATAGAAAACAGGTAAACAGTCTTTATGGTAAATTTGACGTATCCTTTAAAAATGCCATTTTCTTAGGTGTTACGGGTAGAAATGATTGGGCTTCTGTATTATCTAAAAATGAACGCTCCTTCTTTTACCCCTCAGTTTCGCTTAGTGCTTTAGTATCTGAATTTATTCCAATGCCAAAGGTTCTCGATTATTGGAAAATAAGAAGTTCTTGGGCTATTTCTAAAAAAGTACCTGGAATCTATAGCATTAATCAGGAATATTCCTTTTCTCCAAATGCTTGGAATAATAATCATGCTCAATACTATCCGTCTACCATTAGAAATGATGCGGTAAAACCACAAATTGATCGTACAATTGAAATAGGAACAGATTTAAAATTCTTCAAGAATCGACTGAGTCTGGATGTTACCTATTTCGATAAATATGAATATAACTTCATCACCAATGCAAGAGTTTCAAATGCATCTGGTTTTTACAATAAAAAAACCAATACAAACGAAAAATGGACTCAGAAAGGTCTAGAAATAACTCTTTCAGGTACTCCAGTAAAAAAGGAAAACTTCGAATGGAGTTCATCTCTAAACTGGTCGTATCAGCATTGGTATTATGCAGAATTAGACGATGAATATACAGCAAAAAATGATTGGATTTCTAAAGGTGCCCGATATGATGCTTATGTGATGTATGATTGGGAAAGAGGTCCAAAAGGAGATATCATTATGAGAAATGGTCTTCCAGTTCAAAGTGATTATCAATCGAAAATTGGTAACTCAGATCCTGATTTTATCTGGGGACTTTCTAACTCTTTTAAATATAAAGATTGGTCACTTTATGTAACATTTGATGGAAGAGTAGGAGGATTAGAATACTCTATTACTGAGCAGGGCATGTGGGATGCTGGTTCACATCCTGACAGTGATAACAAATGGAGATACGATGAAGTTGTAGAAGGGAAAAAGAATTATATTGCCAATGGAGTAACTGTTGTTTCTGGAGAAGCAACAAGAGATGCTGCCGGTAATATAATTAGTGATACCAGAGTGTTTGAACAAAACAACACAGAAGTATCGTATCAGTCTTATGCTAAGAAATATCACGGATATATGGGCAATACGAAAAGACAGAATGTATTCTCAGAAACCTTCGTTAAATTAAGAGAATTGGCCTTAAACTATAGTGTACCAAAAGAAGCAGCTAGAAAAATAGGTCTATCTAAGCTTTCTGTTGGAGTTATTGGACAGAATTTATGGATGTGGTCGAAAGATTTTAAATACGATGATCCAGATTCGGGATCGGGTAATTTACCTTCTCCATCGATGAGATATATTGGTTTTAATGTTAAACTAGGTCTATAAAAGATAAACACATGAAAACAAAAATTATATACTTACTGGTAATGATATTTATTTTATCATCTTCATGCACTGATTTTGATGAGTTAAATAGCAACCCTGACACAATTAACAAAGGTCAGGCAAATATGTTAGCAACTGGTGTTCTCTTAAACTTTCGGATTGGCTATAACATGAAAACTCATTTGGCTCATAAACAAATTGTATGGACCGAAGGAGGAGAAGCTAATGAGCAATATAACAAATGGGGAAGAACAGGATTTGGGATTTACTCAATTTTAAAAGATGCAAAAAAAATGCAAGATGCAGCATTAGAAAATGATCCTGATAACAAATCTTATACTGCCTTAAATTATTTTGTAAGAGCTTACAATTTCTACTACAAGTCGATGGAGCTCGGCGATATTCCTTTAACCGACGCCTTAAAGGGGGAAAGCGAAAGCTTATTCGATATTACCTACAACACACAAAAGGAAGTCATGCTAAATGTGCTTGATGAGTTGGAAAAAGCAGATCAGTTATTTGCAGAAGCGAGTAATTTTAAAGGTGATTTTATTTATAATGGAGACGTAACTAAATGGAGAAAACTTGTCAATTCTTTTGAGTTAAAGGTATTAATGAGTTTGTCGAAAAAGAGTAGCGATACAGATTTAAATATTGCTTCCCGTTTTAACTCTATTGTTAGCAACAAACCTATTTTCGCGTCTAATGATGATAATTTTCAATTAATTTATGAAGATAAAGAAGGGTTAAAATATCCTTTTCACAAGCATTCACACGCCCAATATCCTCACATGTCAGCCTTGGTTGTTAATAAAATGAAAACACTTAACGATAAGCGTCTGTTTTATTTTGCTAATCCTGCAGCTCAGATGATTTCTGATGGGGAATTAGAATCTTCTTTCGATGCCTACTTGGGTGCAAGTGTTGTAGCAACCAATTCGGATATCGCTTTAAGTGCTAAAGATGGTTTGGTATCGCATATTAATGATAGATATTCAGATCCTTCCAATCCGGTAGGTGAGCCTGGAGTTATTTTTGATTATTCTCAATTAGAGTTTATTCTTGCTGAGGGATGTGTAAAAGGTTGGATCAATGAAAGTGCAAGCACTCATTATGAAAATGGTATAATAGCCTCTATGGATTTCTACAAAACCTTTGTTGAAGAAAAATGGGCACATGGTAATCCAATCACAGAACAATCCATTACAGATTATCTGGCACAAAGCAGTGTTGTACTATCAACAAACGAAACGGATGCATTAGGACAAATTATCTGGCAAAAGTATTTGTCTTCGTTCTTATTAAAAAAATGGGATGTTTACTATGATTACAGAAGAACTTTGTATCCAGAATTTCCTATTGATCCGAGCACGAATATGAATTCGTTAAAAGATAGAATACCTGTAAGATGGATGTATCCACAAAGTGAATTTGATTACAACAAGGAAAATGTTGAAGCTGCTGTTAACAGACAATATGGCGGAAACGATGAACCTAATGAAGTAATGTGGATATTACAATAATATTCAAACACTAAAATACGAAACGCATTGTATTAAATACAATGCGTTTTTTAGCTTTAAATAGAACCATCATCCATACCCTTCTACTGTTTTTAATTCGTGTGAAGAATTGTAATGGGTGTGAGCTATTTTAATCATTAATGATTTCCACAAAAAATGAACAAATATATACTAATAATTCTTGTTGTAATTTTCACTTTTTCGTGTTCAAAACACAAACAAGAAAAAAAGGACACAACACCTGCCCCTTCAGGCAATAGAACAATTATTAATTCAGACACCATTAACTTTAAGGTATTTCAATTCAACATCTGGCATGAAGGCACTAAAGTTAACAATGGATTTGAAGCCATTGTGGACAATATTATTCAATCAAAAGCTGATTTTGTCTGCATGAGTGAAGTAGCAAACTATTCCAATGTAGATTTTATTAGTAAACTTATTGCGGGCTTAAAAGATAATGGTGAAACCTATTATGGAAAATACAGTAAAAACACTGGTATAATATCCAAATTCCCTATCTCAAAACAAACAATTGTTTACTCCGATAAATCGGATAATTCGAGTGTAATACTAAAAGTCAGCGTTAATATTAACAATGAGCAAATTGTGATTTATTCCGCTCATCTTGACTATACCCACTATAGCTGTTATTTGCCAAGAGGCTATAGCGGTGTATCGTGGAAAAAATTATCCAAACCTGAATTGGATCTTGCTAAAATACTTAAAGACAATTTGGCCTCGCAAAGAGATGAAGCAATAAAAGCTTTTATTGCTGATGCCAATAAAGAACACAACAAAGGCAATTTGGTATTTTTGGCTGGTGACTTTAACGAGCCTTCTCATTTGGATTGGAAAGATGATACCAAAAATCTCTTTGATCACAATGGCTTGGTGATTCCCTGGCATACATCCATATCCTTACACAAATCGGGTTATGTTGATGCCTATAGAGAACAATATGAAAATGCTATAAGTCATCCAGGATTTACTTTCCCTTCAAATAACAAAGATAAAAACACGGGGGATTTAACCTGGGCACCAGAAGCTGATGAGAGGGAAAGAATAGATTTCATCTACTATTATCCACATAAATCTTTAGCTCTGGAAAATATCCTTATGTACGGTCCTACCTCCTCAATACTTAAAAACAAAAGGGTTGAAGAAACAGGTGAAGATCTTTTTATTGTGCCAAATGGAACTTGGCCAAGCGACCACAAATCTGTGTTGGCGACTTTCAAATGGGTTCCGAAAAAATAATTCGTCGCTCGATTTCTGGCATTTGCAAACAAAAAAGGCTCAGTAAAATTAATTACTGAGCCTTTTCTATTTCATTACGGATTTACTTCCTAAACTTCAGCAGTTTGTTTTGCTTGTCTTTTTAATTCACGATTCCAGCTGTACAATCCTCCTTTTAAATGAGCAGTTTTATGGTATCCTACTTTATGCAAAAAGTTTCTCACCTGCTTGCTTCTAAAACCTAAATGACAGAAGATAATCATATCCTTATCCTTTGGTAAAAGAGGAAGTTTATTTTGAATTTCCTCCATTGGAACATGCATTGCATTTGCAATACCATCCTTAGCCAATTCGTGAGTTTCACGAACATCAATCAGTAAAATATCATCACGTTTTTCTAGCTCAATCATTAACTCTTGAGCAGTGTAACTTGTTTTTGGGCCGTTATCGTTATTTTGGAAAAAACTCATATGCTTATATTTTTAAATTAAATATTTATTAGCATCAATAACATCTCATCGTCGATATTATCGATATAGGGTCTAACAAATATAGAAAAATATGGCAGTACAGAACATGATAAATGACAAATATGATTTTCCGAAGGCTTAAAGTTTGTTAAAAATAAAATTCCATCTACAAAGATTGCAGATGGAATCAATTATAAGCCGCTTCTGTTATTTTAAGCTTTAATAGGCTTTTGCATTTTCATCACCAAAATTCGCAAAATAGCTTCGCTCTCATTTCTCCATCCATGTCCACAATTTGCAGGACTCTCAATTAAGGTATTCGCTTCTACTTCTTTGCTTTCATCACCGATCTCTACAATTCCCTTTCCTTCCAATACCAAAAAACAAACGTCAAGAGGAGCACCATGCTTGCCGATCGTATCACCTGGCTTTAAACTTAGGTGTACCATCATCATATGCTCATTTTGGTAAAACTTTCTAGCTTCAACACCATGACCGTTTAAAAATGCTTCCGTTTCAAATATCTTTCTTATCTCCATGATTTACTGTATTAACTTGTTATTATTACTCCCATTGGTAAATATCGAGCATTTTAAGTTCTAAAACAGTAACATATGTTACAAGAGCCAATTTTGTTTAAAGCCTTAGCTTATTAATTGTACAACAAGGAATTTACACTTGCTTGAATGAAAAATCCCACCAAAAGACGGGATTATTTTATATTGTTTTTCCACAATCATAGAGAAAAACCTTTTTAATAATACATTCTATTACTAAATAAAAAAGATCCTGCCTTCAAATTTAAACTTTCATACTTCGGCAACATCATCACCTATCAGCAACCAGGCTCTTCCCAGAAAAATTTGAGGTGCCATCAAGATTAACACGAAATGATCCATCAACTATATCCTTGTATTCACTTGTTTTAACAAACCGAACATTACCCGTTCCTTTTAGGAAAATTCTACCTTCGAATCTTCCTTCTAAAATATTATTTTGAAATTTAGTCAGAACTAATTTAATTTTATCTCTCTCTACATCGCCCTGAAATTCACAAGAATTATCAGTTCCTGCACATAGAAATTTTTCACGTTCAACCTCTGCTTCATTGTACCATCCAATAATTGCACTCTCTTCAAGATTAGTACTAATTGTGTGTGGAAATTGTGTGTTTCTCAAATCGATTCCATCAATGGAGATATTTAATTGTTCGATCGTTCCAATATCGTCTTTTCGAATCAATAAGCCTGATAAAAATATCATTTGTTTATTTTGATCCCAAACACCTTCGCAATCTTGATTTTCAAAACAACAATCACCATTTCTTGAAAATTGTAATCCTATATGAGTTGAATTTTCATACCCTACTCTATCATTATCTGATATCATTTTTCTTGCAGAGCAAGAAGCTAAATATGGTATCAAAGCGAGGCAAAATATTCTTAGTTTAAAATTCATAAAGCATTTATTTTATTTGAATGATGCAATTTCAACCAAAAGGTTGCGAACAAATCCGATTTATTAATTAAACGTTCAAATGAATCAAAACCCTACTTTTTTATTTGACTTTTTTTCAAAAAGTCAAATAACGCAATATCAAGCACACAAAAATTGAAATGCACAAACCGTAATTTACTTCCTGTAGCTTACGGCAAACTTTACACATGATGTAAATAGTATTAATTAACCTTTAAAACTTTTATATGTACACTAATGTTAATTATAGAAGGCTTAAAAACAGAACCTTCGTTCAATTCTTTCAACATCTATTGGAAATCGTCAAATCTGAAAACCCTGAAACTTTACTGGTAAAAGAACAATACGATGAATTGCTGCCATTGGTAGCTGTGTTGTTCGAACTAACCCAAGCAGATAAAGGCTCTGAAATCTCAGATGACTTGGTGGAACTCGATGGCAAAAGAGATGCTACTTGGTTCGGAATCGATTTGCAAATTCAATCATTTGCTCATCATTTCGATCCTGCCAAACAGCAAGCAGCTTTAGCTCTTGAGAATTCTTTAACACCTTTCGGCACTGGCATTGCTCGCCTTAAATATGTCGAAGAAACCATTACCTTAAATGGGATCATCAACAAGTGGGAGAACACTGCTGATTTAGGCACTGCAGTTACCTCGCTTAGCTTAAGCGATTGGCTAAATAAGCTAAAAGATGAAAATACCCTGTTCGATACAAAATTTCGGGCCAGAGTAGACGAAAGAGCCGATGCTCCTGATATTAAATCGATAGCAGTGCGTAAGCAAATTATTGCAGCCTATCGCGAACTATTAGCCCATCTGCAAGCTCACTCTACCCTTAGCAATGATGGCGCTTACG
>JADGFH010000155.1 GCA_016743925.1 Labilibaculum sp. | reverse complement strand
CCGTATGATGGGAGACTATCATGTACGGTTCTGAGAGAGTTTTAGGGGTAAGATTCCCCTAAAACTACTCGATATTATTTACCAATAAGTCAGTTTATTATTTTCATATGTAAAAATCCTTCCGTCAGGATTTCCATTTGGCTTTAACAACCGGTAAAGTGTGTTTGAAGGTGCATTTTCAAAAGTTAAAGAATCTCTAGACCTATTACCTCTTCCTAAACTGATCCATTTTTTATTCCAGTAATAAAGCCGATTGTCTTTTTTTGGTAATATCAAAGATATTAACGAATCCTTATTACATGTTAGAGTTTTAATTTGTCCTGTTTTTGCAATAATAATAGGATCCGCTATGGGAATATTTACCCGTTTTGAAAATTGCGTTGGAAGATAAACAATATTTCGCCCCATATTTTTAAATACATATTGATCCGTTTTTTTTGGTATAGAATCACTCCAAGCGATTGGTTGCCACCTGCCTGAATTAAATACACTTAAGTATAGTATTCCATTTTTAGGTTGTTTATCGGCTTTTATGGTAACATTTGAAGTTCTAGTGTATTCGCTTGTCACATCTCGATACGTCATTTCCGCCAAATGTTGTGGAATATCTTCGGAGCTTGATATCTTGCTTGCAAGACTATTTTTATCATTTGAATAATACTTTCGGTAAACTTTTGGTGGTTGACTCCCTAAGTAATTACCCGTTTTACACATTTGAGTTTTATTGTTTTCATCCCAGTATACTAACTCACAATGTCCAAAATTAGTTCGCCCCCATAATGGAACATAGTCAATCGTAGCTGCTACTCCAATAGAACGTAAAGCGTAAAGATATGCGTTAGCAACATCTAAGCAACTTCCTTTATGGTAACTTAAAATATCATCAAGATTCATTGTTTGCTTTAAATTAATTGTATTACCGCTATACCAACACCATTTTCGAAGATCCCTTTTTACAAATTGAAAAATGCGATTTACATCATCGTTCCCTGGCATTGTATCCAACACAGGCACATACTTATTTTGAAAATACGTACGCCATTTATCATCCAAAGACTCACTACCAATCCTGTGCGGTAATATAAATTCACAAAATATTTCAAAAGAATAGTTTTTTGACCAAGGTTTAGTTTGCCACATTTCAAATGCTTTTTCAAGATTTTGCTCTAGATAATCTGATTTAACAGTTACCAAATCCTTTACAATTGTGGCTGTGACCCAGTATTGAAGACTATCGAGCAACTTGACAATAATTTTACGGTTTGTTTTAGGTTGGTATAAATTTAAGTCAACAAGATTATTTTTTGAATCTTTCACTAATAGATTATTAGAATAACAGTGTTCCATCCCAATGACTGAGAATTTAGCGGCTTGGCGTTTTAAAGAGTTATTTTTATGAGAAGACAAAAATTTACGTAATTCAACTTTGTTTTCTCCAGATTTATTCAGAATTCTTTTCACTTTACAAGAGTAAGAGAATTGTAATAAAGTGACAATTATAAAAGCAATTGATAGCTTATTTTTTAGATAATTAATTTTCATAAAGAAGTTTTATGTAAATATTCTTTTGCTTCTGACTTTATGAATGTAACAGAGCTTGAGAGTATCTTTGGTTTTTTATTTATAATCTTATTAGCAATTTTTTGTGCCAAATCTTTTTGACCTTCCTTTTTGTATATTTCAAAAAGTTTGAATAAAGGCAAAAACCGACATGGAATCATAATTGAAGCATGTTCATATATTTGAATTGCTTTTTCAGCCTTACCAATTTTGTAGTAATTATCAGCTAAAAGCATTTGCAAATCATAATCATTAAAGTGCTTTTTACATTCGGTCAAAACATCATTGCTTTTATCAAATCTTCCTGAAAAGTTCAATTCTGCCCCATAATTGTACAAAAACAATGAATTTCTTTTTAGTGATTCATTATACAGTTTTTCATACTCAGGCAACATTGCTTCGGTTTTCCCCTGTAATGAATTCATCGCAATTGTTTTCCATTTTATTTCTGAGTGTATTTGGTCATAAGTTTGAAATAGAAAAAATACACACACAATAATAATTGTACATCTTACTGTAATTGAAATGAATGTATTTTTTATTTCAATATCTTTTACTGGTAAAATTGCAGAAAGGTAAAATGCCAAAAGTAACCAAACCGCTACGTATTGTAGTGGATATGAAAAACAAGCAAATACTAAAAAAGAAACTAATCCACTTAAAAATAGTGATCTGATTGCATTCTTTGATCTTATTATTTTCCACAAAAAAAATGAGATAATTGAAAGAATAATTAGTAATCCAACTAAACCAAATTCAATAGCCACCTTTACAAATTCATTAAATGGATGTTTTACGTTATCAGCAAGTTGGGAATACTTTGAATTAGGATTATTCTTAAAATACTCAGCTTGGTAATCCATGTATTTTTCTTGAAATGAACCGTAACCATGACCCAAAATAGGTTTATCTTTTATCATTTCGGATGAAACCTTCCAAATTAATAATCTACCATTTGCTGAATCTTTTTTTTGAGAATAGAGTATGAAAGCTCCACTTACGAGTAAAATTAAAATCAAGATTGATAGTAATTTACTATATCTCAATTCCAGAAATTTACTAATGTTTTTTGCTTGAAGCAAGGAGAAAGCAAGGGATGAAATTAATATTGCCAATATTCCAGTCCTCGAACCAGAAAGGAATACAGCCATTGCAATTATCACCAAAGCTATGCCTATTAAATATCGCTCGACTTTTTTTGCCTTTACCAATAAATACAATCCTATTGGAAAACCTATTGATAAAACAGCAGCAAACCCAGCAGGATTGTCAAAACTACCCGTAATTGCAAATCGTGAATCATTTGATGGTAGCCAACTTAAATATTGGGAAAGTCCATAATATGCTTGTAAAACACAAACAGTAATAATACTCCAAAATATTACCTTTTTGCTTAGAAAATCAAATCTTACACGTTTTTTGCTTACTGAAATAATTGTAATTGCAAGGAATGAGGATACCAGTACAAAGAAAAATTTTGACGAATTTGTTCTATCTACAAAATTACTGGAAGTGAGAAATACACTTCCAGTAAAAATGATTATAGTGGAGAGACTTTTAATACTATGTTTCATACCAACCGATAACTAGAGCCGAGATCAAAATAAATGCAGTATAAATTACTAAAAAATTATTTCGGGCAGTACCCAAACCACACAAAGTACCTACTAAGGTTTTTAAAGTTGGTCCGGGTGTGTAATTGGACATTGCTGCCGTTGCGCCTGCTACTACATTATTAGACAACTAATCAAACCAATAATTGCAGTTAATAACTTGGTGTTTCTTAATTTACTTTCTAAATACATATAATTATTAATTTAATAAATATTAAAGTGGAAAGATAAGGTTTTTTTCAATAAGTAATATAATGATAAGAATGGTTTGTTAATTAAAAAATAGCTAGATTTACAAAGTTTCATAAAAACCAAGGCTAATCAATTGACTGAAAATAATTATAAGCGAATAACTTTAAGATATATAGTCACGAGAGCCAATCAATAAATAGCAGTTCCAAACTTCTGAAACTTAAAGCTTAAAGAAAGATGTAATTTCACAAACACAAACACAAACATGAATAGACTTTTAATAATAATAATAATAGTGACACTATTACAGCAGTCATGTAGTAATAGGCAAAAATCAGATAATATTTACTGTGAAAAATCATTAACAGAGATCCAAAAAATAGCTGAAGATGGAAATGTTCCATTCTGTTTAATTTTGTTTGATTCAACACAGGTAATCTCCAGAAAGCATATAGTAAAATTTTATAGTAAAGATCAAAAATTGAACCATGTAGTGTTCAATCTAGTAAATATTACTTTTGATGAAAATAAGTGGTATGAAAAATTGTTATCACCACAAGTATTACCTTTAAATTGTGTTTTTGCTGCATCAGGAGAGTTGATTGATTTAATTCCTGGTAGTACGAAAGAAAGTTTATTATATACAAAGAAAGTTCTCAGTAGGCAAAAAGCTAATAAGGAATTTCATTACAATCAAAAATATGATTCTGATAAAATAGAGGCTATTAAAATTATTGATATTATTTTACAATTAAAATTTAGAGTCGATAATAATGAAAATGTAATCGCAGAATTAGACACCATACTCAATAAGGCACGTTATCCATATACCTTATTTTTAAAACTCCAAAACCAATTACAATATAGAGATAGCATTGCCGCAAAAAATACAGCAAAAGAATTATTACAATTTAATTCTGCTCGTGATTTGCTGGACTATCATGACGAACTAATGTTTGCACGACAAATACTTGATCCAACGTTCAATATAGAAACGGGTCCATACATAGATATAAGCCCTACAGAAATTGAGTTAACAAATTGTGAAATTAATAATTCAATTCGCATAACTATTAATATTAAAAACAAAGGTCAGAAACCATTAAAAATTACAGATATTTTAAAGAGTTGTAGCTGTGTCAAATTAATCAGTAAGAAAAAGCATTCGATACTTCCACAGCAATCTATAGAATTAGATATTGAATTTACTCCTGAAGAAACGGGAGATATATACAGAGAGGTATATATTGCATCAAATTCGGTAAATTCTCCCATAAGCAATATTAAAATCAATGCTTCCGTTCAATAATATTTTCAAAAATAATAATTAAATTTTTAAATTATGAGAAAAAATCAAATTCTAGCAATTTTATGCTTAGTGTCATTAGTTTTATGTAGTTGTGATAATGAATTATTAGATGATGTGGAAACTACAGAAGCAACTACAGAAGAAACTTATCTTCCTGCTCATATCGAGGAGTATGGGAAAGCAATTGCAGCAGAACTTAACAGCGCGGTAAAAAACTTGAGTAAAATGGGGGTCGATTACTCAAGTGCAGATCGTTCAGAGGCCTTTAAAGAACAATTCTTCGAAGATTATTACGAAGCCTGTCCAACAAAGACTAAAAGCAAAAGTGTAAATCCAATGCTAATGTCACGAGAGGGTTTTGAAAAAGGAGTCAAAAACTTAACGAAAATTCAACATGAATTTATTGCCAAAATACTACTAGAATGCAAAAAAAGTGAATCTTATCCTGATTTGGCTAAGAGATTAATTAGTATAAATAAAGACATTCATTCTGATGTTCCAGAAATTCAACAGGAAAGATTATTTACTATTACAGCGGTCTTATACTATGGAATGAACGAATTTCAAAATTTAGAAAAACTAGGCTTAATGCCCAAAACACCTAGAAGCGATATGCAATATCTTAGGTTAAAGACCGGAGGCATAGAAGAAGGTGGTGGTAGTTTTGGTGATTCTTGCCGTAAATTCCTCGCAACAACGTGGATTATTGCGATAGCAGAACCTACTCCGTTTGGTGAAGTTGTAGCTTCTGTTGTTACTGTTGTTGTCGGAGGTGTTCTCTTGTATGAAGTTATTGTCTGTGCTGTTGAAACTATAGATTGTGGTATAATGTATGCGGGCTGCGTTGATAGTGGTTCTATGCCAAGTTGGAAATGTTGGGATTGTTTCACATATTGCCAAGGACAAAATGTTTGGGATTGCCCAAGACCATACTAATTAAACAACAAATATGAAATTTACTATTTTAAAAGTTAATGAAGTTCCAATGTACATACCTTCAGATAGTGTTGGAGTAGTGGTGGTATGCAATAATAAAAATGGAACGGTATTACAGTGTGTCGTGAACGGAATTAGTCAAACAACAGCACTGCACCTCGGAAATATAGTAGATGTAAGCTTAATATCTCTGGAATCTACCAATACACCATCCCAATTTAAATTACCAGATAACTTTATTGAAAATGAAAAAACAGAAACTACTTCTGAGGGAATGGAAGTTATAATAGACGAAAATATCATTAGGGCACCTTTTATAAAAGACGGGACACAATCAGCTGTGATAACAGTCAATAGAACCAAATGTAATTTAAGAGTGGGTGGGATTACAGTAGATAATATATTGATAGACTACTCTTACTCAATCGTAAGAGTAGGTGATCATATTTCTATCTCATTAAAAAACCTAAAGGAAATATCAAAACCTATGTGTAAACGCCCTTTTATAGGATGCAGTAACAAAGACGAAAATTTGCAGGTAATCTGATGTTATTAGAATTTCAAGAATCTATATAAAGTACTCTTCTAAAGCAAAATTTTAGGAGAGTATTTTTTTTACAAACAGTGTAATGATTTATATTAATCGTATTAGAAATACCAGGCTTAAAAAGGATAGAAATACTTTCCCGTACAATATACCGTCTATATTCAATCTGGAAGAATTAGAGTTCCGCAAAAGTGTAACATTTATTGTTGGGGAAAATGGTTCAGGAAAATCTACTCTAATAGAAGCATTGGCAATTAATTCAGGATTTAATCCCGAAGGAGGAAGCCGGAATTTTAACTTTAAGACACAAGATTCCCATTCAGAACTGTACAACAACATAAAACTGGTTAGGTCTCCTTGCCGAAATACTGATGGTTTCTTTCTTAGGGCTGAGAGTTTTTACAATGTAGCCAGTGCAATCACTAACATATTAGACAAAGATCAAATCACAAGAAATTATGGAGGTTCTCTTCATGAATGTTCTCATGGCGAAAGTTTTCTTGCACTCATTCATAACCGACTTTCTGGTAACGGACTCTATATTTTTGACGAACCTGAATCTGCACTATCATTTAACAGCCAATTAAACTTATTAACAGCAATTAAACAGTTAGCTATAAAGAAATCTCAGTTTATTATTGCAACTCACTCGCCAATACTTCTGGCTTATCCTGATGCCGATATTTATCACGTTTCAGATAGTGGGTTGAAGCTTACTAATTATGAAGATACTGAGCAATATGGACTAACGAAATACTTTTTAAATAACTATAAAAAAATGATTAATGAATTAGGGCTATTATAAGTTTAAGGATTATTAAAACGGAAAGTTAGCATTTATACCATAATAAACAATACGTGACCAATATACCCTCACTGTAGTGTTATAAATTGCATAATGAATTAGTAATGTTTGTCATTTTATTAAAAAGGACGTTACAAGTATCGAAATTCCTTTGGATTACCAATTGAAATATTTGCCTAAGAATTCAACCTACAGCAATAAACACTTTGGATTCGATATTGTTTACAAAAAAGAAGGAAACAAAGTGATTCAGGAGAAGAGCATCAGCTTTCAATTTTTAAATCTGCCAGAATCAGAATTTACTGTTTGGAACAAAATGATTAAACAACTGAATAAAGCCTATCGCGAAACCATCGTTCTAAAACATCAGGAAAACTAAAGCATTACAATCATGAAAACATACTATATAATACTTTGCCTTGTTTTTAGCCATTTACTGGCCTCGGCACAAATAACACCAAGTGAATATGCATGGGAGAACAAGCCTGCTTACGCCACTGTTCCAGAAGGATTTACCAGTGAAGATAGGGTAGGACTTTATTCGTTCGAGCGTTACGAATATTTCCACAACGAGAAAGGAAACTTGTTTGTTTTTCAGACCATTCATAAAAAATTTAGAGCCTTAACCGATAAGGCAGTGAATCAATTGAACACCTTATCGATAGAGATTGGTAGTAGAGTTGAATTGATAGATATTAAAGCCAGAACAATTAACGAAGATGGAAAAATTGTTGATTTCGATAAAAGCAGTATTAAGGAGGTAACCGACGATAAGAGTCGCGATAAATACAAAATATTTGCAATTGATGGAATTGAGCTTGGAAATGATATTGAATACATCATGGTAAAAAAGATTCCATCGGATTACTTCGGGCGCTCCTATTTCCAATATTCATATCCAATTTTAGAAGCCAAGTGGGAATTGTCTTCACCTTCTACGCTTATATACGATACAAAAGCTTACAACGCTTCTATAAAATTGGACAATAAGTTAGGCAAGGAGCGAAATGTTTATACCGCCGAGATGAGAAATATTCCGGCACTAAAGGAGGAGAAATTTGCTTATACCAATCCAAGAAGAGCACGTGTAGAATATCGTTTGGATGTAAACAAAGGCAAAGGTGAATTTCCTATTTTGACCTGGGATCATGTAGCGCAAAGAATTTATGATAACAACTATTTGTTGAACGATAAAGATCAGGAAGTTCTTGATAAAATGAAGCGTGAGATCGATTTGTCTTCACTAGATGTAGAGAAGAAAGTCGAGCGTATCGAGAATTACATTAAAAAGAATATCCTGATTCAGAAATTTCATGTGTCAGATTTTACGAAACTTGAATTTGTAGCTAAAAATAAGATCTCAAGCGAAAAGGGTATTGTAAAAATCTACGCGAATTTGTTTAAGCAATTGGGCATTCAGCACAATATTGTTTTAGGATCCGATCGAAATATTTTTCCATTGGATAAGGATTTTAGCTCCTGGGATTACCTGCGCAAGTATTTAATTTATTTGCCAGAAATTGATAAATACATTGCTCCAGCAAATCTTGAATATCGCCTGGGTTGTTTTCCACCAACACTTGGGGCAACCAATGGTTTATTTATTGATTTGGTTCAGGTGGGTAATTTCGAATCTGCAGTAGCACACATTAAGGAGATTAAAGCTTCAGATTACCGTGAAAATTACGATCACATGTTTATTAAAATGGATTTAAATTTGGATGAGGGGCAAACTCACATCATCACCGAACGTTGTTTTCATGGCTTAAGTGGTGGCTTTTTCAAACAAATTTACAATATGGAAGATGAGAAAACCAAGAGTGAGCTGCTGAAGAATATAATGGCAACAAAATTAGGAAAGCCGGAATACAAGGAGATGACCACTCGAGAAAAATCGGATCATAAGGAAGCCGAGAATGCTGATTTTATTATTTATGCAGATGTGCTATCTGACGATTTTATGGAACAAGCAGGTAATAAAATTTTGGTGAACATTGGAGAGAGCATAGGGCCACAATCTGAAATGTATCAGGAAGAGGAGCGCATAGCCGATATCGAAAATGAGGTAAATCGTTGGTACGTAAGAAACATTCATTTTACCATTCCCGAAGATTATAACATTTCTAACCCCGATGTGGTAGATATGAATGTAGTTCATGAAATTGATGGTGAGACCTTATTTAAATTCGTCTCAAAACATCGTATTGAAGGCAATCAGTACATTGTAGAGATAGATGAGTTCTACAACGAGATATACACCGACAAAAAGTACTTTGAAGCTTTTAGAAAGGTGGTAAATGCTGCGGCCGATTTTAATAAGGTTGTTTTGATATTGGAAGCGAATTGAAAGCTGCAAGTACTTACATGTCTAGCATCTCTAAGATGCTAGACATGTTCCTAATTTTTTAAAACAATAAGCCCCAAGTGTTTTTACTTGAAGCTTGGAGCTTGTTACCTGCGATTTGTTCCTTGAAACTATTCAATCGGCTCCAATACCACTCTCGCTATATTCGATTTTTTACCCACCTTAACACCATTGTACAGGTAATAGGCGTAATATTCTCTCACCTCGGTCTCCTTAGGATTCAATTTACTTCTGGTATCGTCGAAATGGGAGAGGTTTACACTGGTTTCAAAATTGTACTCCCCATCGTTGGTTTTAGAATACAACTTAATGCCATGCATTGGGCTTTTGGTATAAGTGATACGAGGTGTACCAGCTACCAATTTTACTTTTAAGTCGGGATGCTTGTTGTTGCTTTCTTCGGTTTTTTTCTCATCAACCAAGCCCAGTTCTCTTTTAACTTCAATAGTAACATTCGGGTTCATGTCAATTGCCTTTTTGTATTCTCTCAGTACCTTGTCACTCCCATTTTTGCCATCTACAAACTCTTTACGCAAATCGTGAGCCTTTTTAATAGCAGCATTTTTCTGTTTTCGTGCCTCTTCCACTTTTTGCAATTCGGCAATCAAAGCTTCGGTAGTTTCTTGTGGTAATATGCCCGATGTAACATATCCAGGTGCTTTCTCAATAAAATTATCAGATCGTTCCGAATAACCTTCTTCGGTTGAGGAAATAAAACTCTTAATACTTGTAATAATTGTAAAAATAAAACTCATAACATTGTTTTTTAGTTTGTTAACTTTAAGTTTCTATTTTAAAGCTATGAAAGAAGACAAAGAAATACACACAAAAAATATGTTTTTTTTTGATCAATAGCCAAAAGCCCAATGTTTTTAGGCATTTCAGAAATAATATTT
>JADGFH010000935.1 GCA_016743925.1 Labilibaculum sp. | reverse complement strand
CGATAAAGCGGCCCCTAAGCTTAAAACTAGTTCTGCTAAAACAATTTTTGAACCACACATTTCAGAATTAGTTGAGAAATCCGACAAAGAGATTTTAAATTCAGAAAAGAAACAAATTGATCTACAATATCATTGTAAGCTAAATGATAAAAAAACATGGTTGCATGATTATAAGTTCTATTTGAAATTACCCAATGGCAAACCAGCAATTGGAGGTGTATCCGTTGATATCACAAAATTAAAAGAAACAGAATTTGAATTAATTAAGGCCAAAGATAAAGCAGAGGAAAGTGACCGACTAAAATCTGCCTTTTTGGCTAATATGAGTCATGAAATAAGAACTCCAATGAATGGAATTATTGGATTTTCCGAATTATTAAAAAAGCCCAATCTAAAGAATGATAAACAACAGCAGTATGTAGATATTATTGCGAAAAGTGGTACCCGTCTGCTTAATACTATAAATGATATTATTGATATTTCTAAAATCGAATCGGGGCAAATAATCATTTCTATTGAGAATTTGAATGTAAACAACATTTTGGAAGAAACATATCTATTTTTCAAAGAAGAAGCAAATAAAAAGAGAGTCAAACTCAGTCTAGTAAAGGGATTTCCAGACAATGAAGCGGGATTAAATACAGATAGTAATAAATTTTACGCTATACTATCCAATCTGCTTAAAAATGCAATTAAATACACAAACCATGGAAGCATTGAATTTGGATATAGTTTAGATGCCTCTAAAACTGAATTTAAATTTTACATAAAAGATACTGGTATTGGAATCCCTCACGACAAGCAGAAAATAATTTTTGAACGATTTATTCAAGCTGATATTGAAGACAAAATGGCTTTACAAGGTTCTGGACTTGGTTTGGCAATATCAAAAGCTTTTATTGAGATGTTAGGCGGTAGAATATGGGTAGAAAGCGAATATGATAAAGGAAGTACTTTCTTTTTCACCCTACCATATCAGAATAAGGAGATGGTAGAAAATTTTCCTATAACTAAAAAGAATTCTGCATTTGAAGAAAATCAGAAAATTAATGCAAAACTACTTATTGTAGAAGATGATGATATTTCAAATCAATTCCTTACCATTGCACTTCAACCCTATGTAACGGATATTATTAATGTTAATACTGGTAAGAAAGCTATTGAATCGATCTTGAATAATTCAGACATTGGTTTAATACTAATGGATATTCAAATGCCTGAGCTAAATGGATACGAAGCAACTAGGAAAATACGTGAATTCGACAAGGATATTGTTATAATAGCCCAAACAGCTTTTGCCCAATTTGGTGACAGAGAAAAGGCAATTGAAGCTGGTTGTAACGATTATATTTCAAAACCAATTAAAAAAAACGAATTAATATCATTACTTCAAAAATACAGCAAGTAATAATTAAAAAATGTGATTTGAAATCGCAATTTTGAATATCACAATCTTAACACTACTCTAAAAAATGGTCATTTGGCGGGTATTAAAAACAAAAAAGACGATACTTTCGTATCGTCTTTGTGATCCAGCCAGCATCACCACTACAGCAGTGAAATCAGGCTATTTGTCAGTATAGGTACTGTGTGGGTACTGCAAATTTGATAAATTAAACAGATTACTGATATATCACGACTTTAAAATTCTGCTTAAATTGAGTTAAACACTTTGTGAAACAGTATCCGATACTTCAACATGTGAGTTAATTTTATTATTATTTAATAAAGCTGACGCAACCCTATAAACTAATTCAACATTAACCATATTTCCTAACACTCTAAAAGAACCAGTTCTAGTATCTGGTAATTTAATGTGTTTAGGAAGAGATTGAGCTCTTGCTCCTTCTTCAGTTAAAATGTATCTCATGTATTTCCCAATAATTGGAATTTGTGTTGAAACCGTTACCAAAGATGGAAGAAAATCACCTTTTTTTATCCTAACACCAGAGCCTCTAAATTGGATTAACTTATCATCAAAATTAGTTTTAGAATCATTACAATTCCATTCAAATTTCTTCCAACTTTCTTGTTTGAAATTTTTAATTGTTTCTAGTATAATTGGACTTATAAATTCTTTATTTTCAGAATAAAAATTTCGGTTTCGATTTATAAAATTTTGTTTCCATTTTGGAGGAATATCTTTTTGTCTTCTAATATAATTTGGGAGATGATTGAAAACATCTTCTAATGTATCACATAACGAAAGAGAATAACCGTAATTTCCTTTATATTTTTTCCACTCTTCTAATGAAGTATTTTGTATGTTGATATCAACGGGATATGTTGCTCCAAATTCCATAGACCATAAAGGTCTGCAT
>JADGFH010000934.1 GCA_016743925.1 Labilibaculum sp. | reverse complement strand
CATTAGCTCCAGGTAATTCAAAATAAAGCATACTTACATCTTTAAAACCTTCAATAAAATAATTCCTTTCCCATTTTAAATCTGGTCCACAAGTATCTGAAATTACAGTTTTATATTTTTCAAAATTTTCATAAACCGATATTCTTTTCGAATCTAACTTGCTATCAATCTGCAAAATAACAAAAGCTCCATTTTCAGTCAAATCAAACTTTAATTGAACTTCTTTTACTTGAGTTCCTCTTAGAACCCAAGAAGTCATTTTTCGCCCTTTTGTCTTTGAATATCTTTTAAAGCCATCCCAAAATTTAACTTTTATCTCTTTTGCTTCCTCTTTCGTATACATCTTTTATTATTTTTTTTCAAAAATAAGGATATCTTGTGACAGATAATCACAAAATGGTGCGATTTAATCTTAAATCAATATAAAAAAATAATATTATCTTTAAAGACTCTAAATTGCGCAAAATAATATTAATGCAAATAAAAATTTTCCATACCATATTCCTGTTTCTTATCTTACTTATTTCTTACCATTCAGAGGCTTCTCTAAATCAAGATTCGGCAAGTAAAGACTCCCTTACGGTGCAAAGCTATGTAGAAGGACCGCACATCAGATACACATCAACATCAAGAGTTGATGTTTTTTACATTGTACACGATAGTTTAAAAAATACGACTAAAAAAATCTCAAAGTCTTTCCGGTTCAAAAAAGATACGATCAATTTTAAAGGCTTTGCAGGAAAGGATACGTTAAGCTATATCATTCCAAAACAAATTAAGCCACAGAGCGGCATTAACCCAACAAATAAAAACATAGTTGTTTTAGGAGATATTCATGGTGAATTCGAATCTCTTCTATCAATTCTTCGTTTCAATAATGTTATTGATTCTAATAATAAATGGAGTTTTGATGATGGTCAAGTTGTTTTCACTGGTGATGTATTTGATAGAGGCGATAAGGTAACAGAATGTTTATGGTTTATATTTCAATTGGAAATTCAAGCAAAAAAACAAGGTGGTAATGTTCATTACATTATAGGGAACCATGAAATGATGGCATTATTATTTGATGATCGATATGTCGCAAAAAAATACAAACATGCTGCTCGCCATATTCAATTCCATTATTCCCATTTTTTCGATAAACATTCCGTTTTAGGGAAATGGTTACGTTCCAAAAACACATTAATAAGAATTGGGGAACAATTATTTGTTCATGCTGGCATTTCTCCCAAATTTTTAGAGAAAAAAATGAAAATTGATGAAGTAAATGTAGGAATGAGATATCACCTTAACAATTATACTCAATTAGAAGATACAACATTAGTTGATTTATTCTTATATTCATACAGTCCATTATGGTATAGGGGATATTTATCAAGAACTCCAAAATATGATAGAATTTCATTACAGGATGTTCTTAAAACACTTGAATTATACGCGTCAACTGTTATCATTTTTGGACATACACCAGTTGCTAAAGTTTATCCTTTCTATTCATTTAAGTTGATAGCCATGGATGTACCAATTGGAGATCCAAATTACATAGATCAAGGATTATTAATTCAAGATCAAAAATATTATCGGATATTTGCACATAAAGAAAAAGAACGTCTAAAATAAAGCATGATATATATGGAACCTTTCATGAACCTAATAACGAATCAAAGTATTGCCTCTTCGATTATCTATACCGATAATATTCTGGAATTGTTGTTTCGGTTTGCACTAAATTTATTTGTAACTGTATTTGTTGTCAACTATGTATATTTTAAAGCAACAGGTAAAAGATCTTACGTGTTTACTTACATCATGATTAGTACCACGGTTTTCTTTCTTTGTTTTTTACTCGGAAGTATCGAATTACAACTGGGTTTTGCATTAGGTCTATTTGCAATATTTGGTATCATTAGATACCGTACAGATACAATTCCAATTAGAGAAATGACCTATTTATTTCTTGTCATTACAATTTCTGTGATCAATGCATTAGCCCGCAGAGAAGTAAGCATAGGCGAAGTTGCTTTTACAAATTTAGCTTTCATGGCTACTACTTGGGTTATGGAAAGAATTTGGATGACACGTCATTTAGCAAGAAGAACGATTGTTTACGATAGACTTGATTTAATCCATCCAAATAAGCACAAGGAATTAATTGAAGATATTGAAAACAGAACAGGAATGATTGTGACCAAATTTAAAATCGGTCAAATCGACTTAGCAAAAAACAGCACTAGATTAATTATTTTTTACAAAGAAAACAGAACACCAAATATTTTAACTGATGCCGAATTAAACGATAAAAGCTCTTAATTTATCAC
>JADGFH010000933.1 GCA_016743925.1 Labilibaculum sp. | reverse complement strand
ATATACATTCTTACTTTTTCTTAGTTCTTCCAACTTTTACCTTAAGCACGCCAATTGCTTTTAATCTGCAACAAATATGTTGCGCAAACTATAATATTTGTAAGGAAAAACAATGGTTTTTTACTAATTTGGTCGGCGAACATTCAAAAAGTATTAACACTAAATCTAACAACGTGAAAAAGACTTTCCTTTACGTACTTATTGCAGGTATCGGTTTATCCGCTTGCGATGGTAACAAAAGTGAGCAAAAGACTGATAATCCGTTTTTTGCTGATTACAACACACCACATCAAACGCCTCCATTTGACCTAATTAATTTTGAACACTTTGAGCCTGCTTTTACAGCAGGTATGGAAGAAGGTCGTGCAGATATTGATGCAATTGCAAACAGCAAAGAAACTCCTACATTCGAAAATACAATAATTGCTTACGAAAAGGCTGGAAAATTACTAGGCAAAGTAAGCGATGTATTCTACAATATTAAAGGATCGGAAAATACAGATTCGATTGCTGCTTTAGCTAAACGTTTATCGCCTATCATGACAAAATATAGCGCTGATATTAGCTTAAACGAAAATCTTTTCAAAAGAATAAAGACAGTATACGAGCAAAAAGATCAATTAGAACTTTCTGTTGAAGAACAAACGATGCTTTCAAAAATTTATCAAGGCTTTGTTCGAAGTGGTGCTAATCTTCCTGCTGATAAAAAAGATAAATTGCGTGCTATTGATTCTGAACTTTCTTCATTAACACTTCAATTTGGTGATAACATTTTGAAAGAAACCAACAATTTCAAATTGGTTATTGATAATGAAAAAGATCTTGCTGGTTTACCTGCAGGTGTAATTGCAGCTGCTGCTGAAGCTTCGGGAGAAGAAGGCAAATGGTTATTTACAACTCAAAAGCCTAGTATGCTTCCTTTCTTACAATATGCTGAAAATCGTGAATTGAGAAAGCAATTGTACATGGGTTACACTCATCGTGGTAACAACAACAACGAATTCGATAACAAAGAGAACGCTAAAAAGATTGTAAATCTTCGTATTCAACGTGCTAAATTATTTGGTTACAACAATTATGCTGAGTATGTTCTTGAAAAGAACATGGCTAAAACGCCAGAAAAAGCTTTCGAATTATTAAATAAACTTTGGAAAGCTGCTCTTCCTAATGCGAAGAAAGAAGTAGCTGAAATGCAAAAAATGATCGACAAAGAAGGTGGTAAATTCCAATTAGCTTCTTACGACTGGTGGTATTATGCTGATAAAGTGAAAAAAGCAAAGTATGATTTAGATGAAGAAGAATTGAAGCCATACTTCGAAATTAACAACGTTCGTGATGGTGCTTTCACATTAGCATCTAAACTATATGGAATCAAATTCATTCCTCGTACGGATATTGCAAAATTCAACCCTGAAAACCAGGTATTCGAATTACAAGAAGAAGATGGATCTCACATCGGTATTTTCTACTTAGATTATCACCCACGTGCATCTAAACGTGGTGGTGCTTGGATGAGTTCATTCCGTAAGCAATCAGGTTTTGGTACTGCTAAGCCAGTAACTCCTGTTATTTTAAACATATGTAACTTTACGAAGCCTGTTGGCGATACTCCTTCCTTATTAACTCCTGACGAAGTTGAGACTTTATTCCATGAATTTGGTCATGCGCTTCACGGATTCCTATCGAAATGTAAGTACAACTACTTGTCAGGAACTTCTGTTTCTCGCGATTTCGTTGAGCTTCCATCTCAGGTAATGGAGAACTGGTGTTTCGAACCTGAAATGTTAGCTTTATATGCTAAGCATTACCAAACAGGGGAAGTAATTCCTGTTGAATTAGTGAAGAAAATTCAAAATGCTGGTAAATTCAACCAAGGATTTGCTACTGTTGAATACCTTGCAGCTTCGATGTTAGATATGAAATATCATACCTTATCTGAAGAATTAACAGAAGATGTAATGACATTTGAGAAAAACTATTTAGATGAATTAGGCTTAATTCCTGAAATCTATTCAAGATATCGTTCTACTTATTTCAACCATATTTTCACATCTCCAGTTGGATATTCTGCTGGATACTATGCTTACATTTGGGCTGGAGTTTTAGATTCTGATGCTTTTATGGCATTTAAAGAAACTGGTTTATTCAACAAAGAAACAGCAAAAGCTTTCCGCGATAACGTATTGGCTAAAGGTGGCACTCAAGATCCAATGGAATTGTACAAAGCTTTCAGAGGCGCTGAACCAAGTATCGATCCTCTTTTAATTAAGCGTGGATTAAAATAATTTGTATGCCTCTAGCTTTTGGCTGTTAGCCTTTAGC
>JADGFH010000932.1 GCA_016743925.1 Labilibaculum sp. | reverse complement strand
TGTTTTGCCTGCTTGCTCTGAAGGAAGTAATCCAATCCTACCATTAGCAACAGAGATTCCTGTATAATTTGAATGATTTTTTGCTGAAATATGCCAAGGAGATTTTTCCAGTTTTTGCGCATAAGTAAAATGCGAAAAACCGACACATAACATCATAATAATAATTCTAAAGTAATTCACAGATAATTATTTTTTTTAACGAATACTACAATTAATTCCTTCACTCCTCACATTTTAAAAACACAAGAAACTTATTCAACAATAATCTCATCGATAAATATAAAAGTTCCAGCTTTTCCTTGCTTAGGACAGCTTGCTACTACCCTTAAATATTTACAATTTAGGGATTCAAACTCAACGGAAAATTGATGGGTAATTACAGATTGATCTTCGCCTAATTGCTGTGATTTTTGCTTCGACAATTTATTAACTAATCGATAATTTTCTCCATCATTTGAGACCGAAACCTGTATCTCCTCAGGAAAATAAATACCAGCTCCATGTTCTGCAATACAGCTTAATGTTACTTTTTTTATCAGACTTGAGTGATCCAACTGAATGGTGCCATCTAAGTTTGTATCTAAAAATCCCAACCATTTTCCATTCCCCCAGATATTGCTACCACAATCTAAATCAAGTAATGTTTTAGCTCCCTGTGCTGCATATTTTGAATAGGGCTCATTTTTTAGTTTTATTTTGCAAGCTCTTGCCTTATGAATAACGGCTTTTTTTGTTTCGACATTGGATAATATCTCTGAATTTATAACTGATATGGCATTCACAATCCTGCTAGAATCTAATAACAGGGGAGAATCATATTGGATCCCATTTTCTTTGTCTGGAACACTTCCATCAAGTGTATAATAAATATCAGCATCCAGCTCCGATTCAATATTTAAATTTAATTTTTTGGTTGATGAATCGATACGAGTTGTGATAATTGGACGATAGGCACTTAAAGAACAGTTGACGCCCATTTTTTGATATCGTTTTATCATTGCAGATGTGGTGCTGCGAAACCTGGTCCAGGATTTGTTTTTTTCCTGCGTCCAGGCATTTTCTGCCAAAGCGAACAGGCGAGGAAAGATCATATACTCAACTCTTTCAGGAGTTTTCATATATTCTGTCCACACATTGGCCTGTAAACCTAGAATTTGTGGAACAAGGCTTGTATCTATGTCTTGAGTAGGATTTAAATCGTATACCTGGCGAAGAGGCGAAAATCCACCGAATGCTTTGGGCTCATGTTTACTTGCACTCTGATAGTGATCGAAATAGTATGAGGTTCCTGTTGTTAATACAGTAGGATGTCCTTTCTTGAGTACATCTTCGAATTCCTTAATCCCACCCCAGTACATGATATTTGCTGATGGAGATAATTCGCCTTCCAATATTTCATGCCATCCCATCAATTTACGCCCCTTTGATAGTAAATATTTATCGAAATGATTAACGAAGTGGCTTTGTAATTTTTTTTCGTCAAATTTATTTTTCGACATTAGTTTTTGGCAGTTAGCACATTTCATCCAATTGCTCTTATTCACTTCATCCCCTCCAATATGGATGTATTCCGAAGGGAAAAGAGTAATAATTTCATCTAATACATCTTCAAGCAATTGATAGGATTTAGGATTAGAAGCACAATAAACGCCTATGTTTTTCAAACTATTCCCATTATCATCTTTACAAACCAGATCTGGAAAACAATCAAAAATAATTTCGGAATGACCAGGAAGTTCAATTTCAGGTAAAACAGTAACGTAATGATCTTGAGCATATTTTACAACTTCTTTAATCTCATCCTGAGTGTAAAATCCACCATATTTAGCTCTATCATCACCTTCTCGCCATGCTTCAATATCTTTCCATGGTTTATTAGCATCTTTTACCACTCTCCAAGCTCCAATATCTGTTAATTCAGGATGCGATTTAATCTCAATTCTCCACCCAGTTCCATCAACTAGATGCCAATGAAATACATTCAATTTATTCATTGCCAAATAATCGATATACTTTTTAATAAAAGATACCGGCATAAAATGACGAGAAACATCTAAATGCATTCCTCTCCACGAAAATTGAGGAGCATCGTCAATATCTAAAGCAGGTAAAACAATTGCATTTTTATCTTCTGAAATAGTAAACAACTGAATCAGACTTTGCATGCCATAAAATAATCCGGATTCTGAAGAGGCCAATACTAAAACAGAATTCGTATCTATATTTAATCTGTATCCTTCAAAAGGAATATTTAAATTCGTATCTAAAGAAAAATAAACTGAATTATTTGTACTACGATCAGCAATCTCGACCCTACTGATC
>JADGFH010000931.1 GCA_016743925.1 Labilibaculum sp. | reverse complement strand
AAACATGTGTACTAAGTAGAGTATGAAATTTTTCCAATAAAAGCTAAAAAGCTATTAACAAAGAACTTAGGGTTAAATCTTTCTATTAAAACTATTAGTAAACAAAAAATTATACTAATTGAGTATAACCACAATTTCCCAGTTCTAAAGCCTGAAATAAAAATTAATAGAATTGGTATAATCGTAAGCGTCAAAGATTTTCAGCCATATTCCAGGGCATTAGAGATTCCATATCTGCTTTAGGAGGTAATTCTGGGATTTTAGAAAATATGAAGTTAAGATACCTATCTGGTTCAACCCCATTTGCCTTCGCTGTTTCTACGAGAGAATAAAGAGCAGCACTTGAATGTGCACCTGTAGGAGTATTATTGAATAACCAATTTTTCCGACCAATAACAAATGGTCTGATAGCATTTTCAACAATATTATTATCCAACTTAATATCAGGAAATTTGAGATATCTAACGAGGTGCTTATACTGATTCAAGCTATAATTAATAGCTTTTTCTAGTTCTGAATCAGAACCGAAGGTCTGAACTTTAACTTTCATCAGCCACTTTTTCAGATCCTTCCATACAGGAATTGATTGTTTCCTTCTTACTTTAAGGAATTCTTCAGGAGGTAATTTTAAACCTCTCAAAGTTTTTTCAATCCTATAAAGTTCCGAATAGAAAGCTACTCCCTTATGAGCCCGTCCCTTCTTTTTTTGTTTTTCAGCTATCTTGAAAAACTTTCTCCGAGCATGTGCTAAGCATCCTACATGGTTAAGTTTATTGTCTTTTACAACTTTGTTATAAGCTGCATACCCATCCGTCTGAAGTGTCCCAGAAAATCCTTCCAAAAGTTTTACAGGTATTTCCTGCTTTCTGGTTGGTGAATAGTTGAAAAGTACTAATTTTTTTTCTTCATCACCACCAACCATAACCCACATATAGGATTTGTTCGCAGCCGTCCTGTCTTTTTCTTTTAATACCTGTAGGGTTGTTTCATCCATATTTATTAGTTTTCCAGAGACAATTTTTCCTCGCATGTATTTAAGGATTTCATCACACTTTCCTGATGCTGAGATACACCAGTTACTCATATTTTGTCTGCTTATGTTTACTCCAAGACGTTTGAAAATCTTCTCTTGCCTGTAAAAAGGAAGTGAATCACAGAATTTATTTGTGATGATATGAGAAACCAGACTTGGTGAAGCTATGCTACCTGGCATAAATCTTTTAGAGCCTTTAGCTTCTATCATCTCGGGTAAATCTTCTCTAAGTTCAAATTCAGAGCAGGAGCAAGGACCATATTGTAATAACTGGTATTGGGTAACATTAATTTTAGCAGGAATGAAATTTAATTCTTCAGTTGTTTTATACCCAATTAGAGGTCTTTCTTTCTGGCAACAAGGGCACATCTTTTTATCTTGAGTAACATCTACTTTTTTAAAATTTCTTTTAAGGTCGGCTGGAAGAGGTTTCCTTCCACCTTTATTCTTATCTTTTTTAACAGCAGATTCTGAAGTTTGCTCTGGCTCAGACTCTTCACTTATTACTTCAGCTTCATCGAATAAAACACCTTGCTTTTTATCTTCAGGAGTTCGTTTCTCACTTTTTTTGGCAAAAATGTATCTCTTTAAAGTTTCATTCTCGTCTCTAAGATTAATAACTTTATTTTGAAGTTTATGAAGCTCTAAAATAAGCTCTTCTTTACTCAGCTTTGAAAAATCCTTATCACTCATATCAGTGATTATAAAGATTCTTCTATAATTATAAAACCCCTTTCAAAAGAAAATTTTTGATTCTAATGTTTTATGTTCATGCCAGAAATCTATTCCTTTTAAAAGAAGTCTTAACTTCTCCAGATCTATGACCTCCATGTCATCACTGTATTTAGGCCAGGGAAACCTGTCTTTGCCTAATTTCTTTTGCCAAAGACAAAAACCATTTTTTTCCCAATAAAGGATCTTTAAGTTCTTCTTTGTCTTTCCGCAAAATATGAAAATATTGGGAGCCTGCAAATCTATATCACTGATGTCATAAATTAGACCTGACAATCCATTTATCTGTTTTCTCATATCTGTATGGCCTGGAACTGCATAGATACCAACTTTAGTTAAATCTAAGAACATACTTTCAAGTTCCTGATAATGGATGAAACTAAATCAGGCGTTACTGACTGTGGTATTGTTATTCTTAGTTCTGGAGTCTCTATTATTATTACAGATGCAACATTTTCAGTTTTCAAAGGAATTTCAATTCTTACAGGTTTTAGTTTTTTCTCTATTTTTTTGATCCAGTTGGTTAATGTGGATGGGTATATATCATTCTTCTTGCAATA
>JADGFH010000154.1 GCA_016743925.1 Labilibaculum sp. | reverse complement strand
ATATTAGCTGTAGCAGAAATACTTTTACCCGAAGTGCTGTAATATCAACAAAAAAGTAAGGTATAACTTCCCAATCGACTGTTGTGGCTCCCTTCACTGATACTTTTTTTCTATTAAGATTATTTTCATATGCTCCCCTATCAGCATCCATTAGCAATTCATAATCACCTGAAAAAATCAACTCCTGGAAATGACCATCTTGATTAGATCGTACTTCAAAACGATCATTTAATTCATAGGCTTCTTCATAAAAGCTTAACTGAACGGCTCCATTTCGAAAAGGAACATCTTTTCCATTATAAACAAAATTCCCTTGAACGAGCACCTGAGGAGCACTTTCATTATCTAGTTCGCAGGATGCTAAACATCCTACTAACAGGCATCCTAGTATATATTTAAAAACTTTTTGCATAACAAATATAAATTTATTGTCCTGGGTTCAACACTAATTTAGGATTCTTCGAAAAAGCACCGGAAGGAATATAGGTGTAGTAGTTTTTACGTTCAAAGACCTTATTTTTATCTAAACGATATGGTGCTACCTTCTCAAAAACATATTTCAAATGATTTGGGCTACCCTCATGAATAACTAAATAAGGATATAAACCATGCAACTGTTGACCATTGATTACTTCTTCTGCTTTTCGCCAACGCTTAAGATCAAAATATCGATGTCCTTCGTAAGCAAGCTCAACTTTACGCTCATGCATTACAGCATCGAACGTTAAAGCACTTAGACTATTTACTCCAAAACCGGCTCTTTCCCTTACCTGATTCAAATAACCAAGCGCCTCTGCCTTATTCAATTCTAATCCAGCTTCAGCAGCATTTAGTAATATTTCGGCGTAACGAAACACCGACCAAAAATTTGTCGCTTTTGTATCTTGCAAGCCTGCACTTGGATCAGTGGAAATGAACTTTTTGATATAAAATCCAGTATTGGTAATGTTCTTATCATTTGAAGGGCCATCGCTACCCAATAATCGCATGCCATTCTCGTCAACTTGTCCTAAGGACATTCCTTTTTTTATTTCGTACACACCGAGACTTTCATTCCAAACATGCTGACCTGCAATAACATTTGTTGTTTTATTTTTAAAACTACTTCCTCCAAATAAAACGGTAGCATAAAAACGTTTGTCTTTATTCGCAAATGCATCTTCAACATGATCAAAATAAACAGGTGTTCCATCCTGATTCTCAATTTTAATATTTCCAGAACTACCATCTAAATATTCATATTCTTCAACCATTTCAAGGTAAGGTGTAATTTCAGCACCTTGATTTTCGGTAAGTGCAAGTTGAGGAGTCGTATTTTTAATAGTAAAATCATGTACGTAATCAGGTGCAACATAATCACGAGCAAAAATCACTTCATTATCATCATTACCATTAAATAACTCGAAATAGTCACTATTAAGCTCAAAAGCACCGGCAATTATTTTTTGACTAGCATCCCATGAAGCCTGATAATAAGTTGCAGCTTTAGATGCATCAATACCCACTTCTTTGTCTTTTAAAGTGATTGGATCGCCCATAGCATTGTTATATTTTGCCAAGCTACCAGCATATAACATCGCACGACTTTTAAGCGCCAATGCAGCCCATTTATTTGCACGGTGATAATCTTTTTGTTGTGGTAAAACATCAATAACAGCGTCTAACTCTTCCTTTATAAAATCGTAAGTTTCTTCCTCGGTTGCTCGTGGAAATTGTAGTTCTTCAACCAAAATTCCTGGTGTGTAACCAAACGATTCTGTAACCAAAGGAACACCACCTTCTCGTTTTACCATTTCAAAATAGGTAAATGCTCTAATAAAACGAGCTTCTGCGATAAGTTCTACTTTTTCTTTAAGTGTTGATCCCTCAGCTTTTTCAATAAATAAATTTATATGTCTTATGTAACCATAATCCCAATAACTGTAATAGTTTGGATTAATAAATTGAACACCGTTCAAACCCAATCTATCTCCTGACCACATCGCTTCGTCAGAAATAAGCATATTAAATTCAGCATTAGAAAAATCGCCATGATATCCTCTTTTATTAAAAGCGTCAACTGGCATACGATCGTATAAATTGGCAAGAACTCCTATTGCAACACTTGCATCTGACCACACAGCATCATTACCTAATATATCATATGGCTCACGATCTAACAAATCATTACAGGATGTTAGAGTCATAATTGCCACAACTATAATCAAACTAATATTCTTCATTTTATTTCTCTTTATAAAGTTAGCTTAAATCCTAAGTTATAAGTCTTAACAGGAGGGTATGTTACGGCGTTAGAGCTCGTAATCTCTGGATCTACAATATCAATATTATCAAATGTTAGTAAATTTGTACCACTCACATAAACCCTAAGACTCTGTAATCCTATCTTTTTTAAGTACAAGGAAGGAACATTATACCCTAATTCGATATTTTTTAATCGTATATAGTTGATATTGTGTAACCAAAAGTCTGAAGACTTATCGTAGTTATTATTATTCCATGGATGCCATGAGCCTGTACTTGGGTATTTGCCAGGAATCCAATCACTATTTACATCAAAAGGATCTTCTCGATGCCATCTATCAGCTAAAAATGCAGGTGAATTTCCATCGCCAGGTGCAGGTTTCTGCACTTCCCAATCGCGGTAGTAATTATACTTCCCTGCACCTTGCCATAGCATATACAAATCAAATCCTTTCCAATTTAACCCAACGGAGATACCATAATTTACCAAAGGCATTCCATTGCTATAGCCAATTGGTCGTCTGTCATACCAATCAATTTTTCCATCGCCATTTAAATCTTTATAAATAATGTCTCCGGGACGCAAAGAACGATTACCTCTTCCATCATTATCAATTTGCCAATTATCAATCTGTTCCTGACTTTGAAATTGTCCATCCGATTTATAACCCCATCTCGTTCCTTGCCATCTATCTTCACTTTTATTCCAATATTCGTGCAAAGAAGTTGCAAATTGTGGATTGTATCGATCAACAGTTTTACGTCGACTAAAACCAACATTAGCACCTATCTCATAACTTAAATCACCTGTTTTATCCCGATAAGTTAGAGATGCATCCCAACCAATATTCATGTCACTTTCAAGATTGTCTTTAGGTAAATTAAATCCAACTTCAGAAGGAATCACAACATCATTTTTATAGGCTAGCAAGCCTTCTCTTTTTCGTGTAAAGAAATCTGCAGAAAGAAATATTTTTTGATCTAAAAGAGCTACATCAAATCCAATATTAAAATTGGTGGTTTCTATCCAAGAAATATTTGTAGCAGGAAGTCCTCGTTGTTCAACTCCAATAACCACATTGTTACTTCCCATTACATACTTTCCTCTATCAAAAGAATATCCATCGTAGAATTCAAATCCTCCAACATTTCCATCATCACCCATCTTTCCGTAACTCGATCTAATTTTGAAATCATCAACAACTTCATCGATTCCGAGATTTGACCAAAATTTCTCTTGACTCACTCTATATGCCAAGGCCATTGCAGGGAAAAAGCCCCATCTATTTCCATTAGCAAATTTATATGTACCATCATATCTTCCTGATAATTCCACAATAAATTTGTCATCGTAAACATAGTTGACACGGCCTATTACACCAGCACGTGCACTTTCCCCATATCCATTCCATAAGCTATTAAACTCACTAGATTTCATTAGTGAAAGTTCGTTCGTTGTTGGTGTACCATCAATTGAAAAACCAGGAGTCTTACGTTCTGACATCTCTCCCGCAATTACAGCATTCAAACTATGTTTATTGAATTTTCTAACATAGTTTAGCTGTGCTCGATACACGTTTTCTTCGACACTATTAAAGCGAGATCGCTTAAATTTACCAGGACTTCCTCCTGTGACCAGATATTCATCGTTTTCTTTATTGTAAGAATACAGGTCATAATTAAATTTTTGCCCTTCATACTTTTGATCAGCATAATAATAAGATGCCAACAGTTTTGCAGACAAGCCTTTTATTGGAGTCTTATAATTCAATTCCATATTTCCTTGTAATACTCGCCAGGTATCATCCCAACTTCCACTATTGTTTTTAGTAATAGCAGCAGTATTCACATAGGAACGATTTCCATTATCAGCAGGATATAAAGGATTATCATTTGCAAAAGGTCTTTCTGTAGGACGATTACGAAACATCGCTTCCGAGAAAATATAAAAATTATCCCAATTATGTAAAGTAGTCATTATACCATCTCTCTTCTCGATACGGCCATTAATGTTCATACTAACTTTAAGTCCATGAGCTAATTCTGCCTCAATATTCGATTGAATATTATTACGTTTAAAGCCATAACCATCAAACATACCTTTTTGGTCTGTTGTACTATAACTGAAATAATATGCAATTTTATCAGATCCTCCACTTGCATTGACATTCATATGTCTCTGCGGTGCATTTTCACGAATGATCGATTTTTTCCAATTGAAACCCTCGTAACCAGGCTCTGTTCCATTTTGCCATTTACTATATTCGTCTTTAGTCCAAGAGGTTTCTCCATATAAATTCATATCACGTTCCACCATATGATCAACCCATTGTGCTGCATTCATCATATCTGGAAATTGCGTAAAATTTTGCCAGCCGATTCGGTATGACGCATTTATTGTATTTTTAGTATTCAGCTTCCCTTTTTTTGTGGTAACAACAACGACACCATTAGAGGCTTTCATACCATAAATTGCAGCAGATGCATCTTTCAAAACAGTAATGGTTTCGATATCTGTTGCATCTAAATTATTAAATTGACCAGCATCTTTCTGAATTCCATCAATAATGTACAAAGGAGTTCCTAGGTTTCGTATCTGTAAGTTTGTTCCAGCTCCTGGTTTTCCATTTGATTGTCGAGTAGAAACACCTGCTATTTTTCCAACTAATGCTCCACTCATTGTAGGTTCGGATGATACGGTTAATTGCTCTGTATCAACCGTGCTAATTGCCCCAGTCAAATTCCCCTTTTTATTTGTTCCGTATCCTATAACTACGACCTCATCCAATCCCGTGAGTTCTTCGATCAAGCTTACATTAATTTCCGTTCTTCCATCAATTGCAATTTGTTGCTCTTTATACCCTATAAATGAAAATGATAAAATAGCATCCTTATCACTAACATTAATAGTGTATGAACCATCTATTCCGGTTATAACACCATTAGTCGGGTTCGCTTTTTCTAAAACATTAACACCAGGAATGGTTACCCCACTACCGTCAATAATTATTCCTGTTACTGTTATGGAATTTGTTTGTGCCATAGCCCCCAAACATCCCATCATCAAGATAAAAGCAAGTACCTGTTTAATTAAAACTTTATTCATAATACAACCTAATTAATTAATATTACTAGATTTTTCATTCCAATATCTATTCTAAATCTGTATTGTTTTTTCTCTTATTCCCCTTAACAATAGTAATTCTATTGTCACTAATTCGCCTACGATAATTATTTTGTTAGAATATTTTTTCTCATAAAGCGTATTTGATTACTAATCGTAGGTACATAAGAATTCCATAAAAAACCAAGCGAAAAAGCCACTATAAATAAAGCCTTTCCATTTTCTCTTTTTTTCCATAATTTCATTTTTAAGCGTTAATATATTATCTATTGAACTCACTTCCTTAAAAGAAGCAAATGTGTTAATTTTTCTTAATGATTGTGAAACTAGGTTAAAGGATTTAAAAGCAATAGGACAGTATTCCAAATCACAAGCACTATAGTACAAGTCACTCATTACCTTACCATAACAAGATCAAATCAGTGTTGTTTATTTATTAATAGTGTGTATTATTCCTTGTGGAAATCACTAGACGGATACCTATCGACCAGTCCATTTTCAGAATTTTAGGTATTCTGATATAAAAACACCACCAATACTTTAATCTTATGAATAACAATGCTATTTGTAGAGTGGTATTATTATTTGCTACTTTTTTATTTGGTATTATATTACCGAACCACTGAGAATAGGTCGGACTTAGAGAAACTAAATTTGGTGGACTAATTTGCAAATATAAACAATGAGTCAGTATATTAATGATTTACACTCATCCTTATCAGAAGGTTATTGGATTCTACATATACGTGTTGGAACAGCAGACAGTTTTGAATAAAAAAAACACCTAACACTAAAATACTTAGGCGATTTCTCCTTAAGTTAAGTGCTTTACTGTGAAGTTTTTTTTACACTTACCTCAATGGAGTATTTAGATGAAAAATATTATCAAATCAATTAACCAAGAACCATTAGTTCAGAAGAAGTACTTAGTCTTGATTCTCCGTTTTCAAATATTCTGTTGGTGACATTTTAAATTGTTTTTTGAAACATCTGGAAAAATAAGAAGGATCATTAAAGCCTGTTTTAAATGCAATTTCTGACACAGATAACTTGTCCGATTTCAACAAACGTGCAGCCTCCTTTACCCTAATTGACTGAATAAAATCAGAGACAGACTTACCAATTATTTCTTTTAGCTTCATATAAAGCAATGAACGGCTAACTCCCATTTTTTCAACCAAGTTATTTGGACCAAAATTAGGATCTGACAAATTCTCATAAATAATTTGTATCGCTTGTTTTAGGAATTCTTCATCCTTTGTCGTTCTAGTAACCTCTGCTACTTCTATTCCAATTTCAGATTCGAAGCGTTTTTTAAATGTAGCTTTTAATTTTATGAGGTTTTTTAAATGAGCATTTAATATTTTACCATTAAACGGTTTTTCCAGATAAATATCTGCCCCTAATTCTAGTCCATCCGTTTTATCTTCTATTTCGGTTTTTGCAGTTAATAGAATTACAGGAATGTGACTAGTTTGAATATCATTCTTAACATTTTTGCATAATTCAAGACCATTCATTTCGGGCATCATTACATCACTAACAATAATATCCGGAGGACTTTTTTGAATTGACGCCAATGCATGTTTTCCATTCACTTCACTTTCCACAATATATTTTTCTTCCAAAACCATTACCATATATTCGCGTAATTCGTCGTTATCTTCTACAAGTAGAATTTTAACTGGTAACCTTTCTTTAATGATTTCTTCCTTTTCAATATTTAACTGTAAACGCTTATCCAGTTCAATGGGCTTATTATAATAATAATCTTGTTCTTCTATTTCGCTCCTATCAAACGCAATTTTTTCAACAGGAATTTCAAAAACAAAATTCGCCCCCTTATTTTCCTTGCTCTCAACTGATATAATACCATGATGAAGTTCTACCAAACTTTTTGTAAGAGCCAGTCCAATACCAGAACCTTTCGTTTCCGAATCCTGATTTTTACCTTGGTAGAATCTTTCAAAAACATGATCCAGATCCTTTTCTTGGATGCCCTTACCCGTATCAGAGATAATAAAACGTGCACATTTTGATTGTTTACCGACAATTTCGATTGAAAAAATCACTTTCCCTTTTGAAGCTGTAAATTTAAAAGCATTTGATAATAAATTATTCAAGATAATATCTACAACTTTTTTATCATACCATAGTTCTTTAGGTATATTTCCCTGATTAAAAACATATTCTATTTCTTTTTGCTCTGCAAGGGTTTTAAACCTATCGTAAATACTAAAACTGAATTCCCCTAAATTAGCTTGACTCACCTTTAGTTTAAATTGACCTGTCTCCGTTCTTCTAAAGTCCAGCAATTGATTCACAAGAATCTGTAATCGTTTTGCATTTCGAAGAATTATTTCTGTCGTATGCTGAAGACGTTTATCATTAAACCCTCTTTCCACTATTTTATCCAGAGGATCTATAATTAGGCTTAAAGGTGTTCGGAATTCATGAGAAACATTGGTGTAGAATTTTAATTTCAATTTATTTAATTCCTGAACTTTTTCTCTTTCCAATATTTCATATTTCAATGCCGATTTTTCAGAAGCCCGCATCAACATAAATTTTCTATAGGCAAAAAGTATTAGAGCGATTAGTATAAAATAGAGTATGCCTCCCCATATACTTAACCAAAATGGGGGTTTTATAAAAATATCGACAGATGCTCCAACATTATTCCAGGTACCATCGTTATTGCAACCTTTAACCCTAAACGTATAATTACCGGGAGGTATATGTGCGTATGTGGCATTATTTAAATTTCCAACATCATGCCAATTTTCCTCCAATCCTTCCATTTTATACGCAAAACAATTGTTTTCGGGTGCTGTATAATCAATTAAAGTGAACTTAAAACCTAATGAATTCTGATTATGATTTAATTCAATTATTTTTGTATTAAAAATTGCTTTGCTTAGCACTGAATTTTTATTGTTCCCACGAACAGGTTTATTAAAAAGAGAAAATTCAACAATTTTCACTTCTGGAATTGTTGTATTGGTCTTAACATTTTCAGGTTTGAACGCCACCATGCCATCAACAGATCCCAAATATAGTGTCCCATTTGAATGTTTGTAGCCCGATTTATAATTAAATTGATTGGTAGGAAGACCATCCTTATTTGTAAATACCCTTAACTCATCGTTCGACGGATAATAACAAACCAAACCATTATTCGTTGTGAACCACAAATTTTTGTTATCATCCTCAATAATTGAATATACAGTATTGTCTGGCAAACCAGTACCATAATCAAAATGTTTGAGAACTTCATTGGTACGGGAATCAAAACAAAATACCCCTTCATCAACAGTACCAATCCAAATTAAACTATCAGCCGACTGAGCAAGTGAAATAACTTTATAAGGAAGCTTTTGTGACGATTCTTTTATTAATTTATTTACACTGATAAAATTATCAGTATTAATTGTGCTCTTAAATAGGCCACTTCCCCACATACCTACCCAAATGGTTCCATCAAAAGTTTGAATAATACTTTGACTAAAACCAATATTAGCTTCGCCATTAGGTCTTTCAAATAGCTTCGCTTTTTCATTGTAATAACATAAACCATAGGAAGTTCCTATCCATATTCTACCATCCTTATCTGTAAGTAAAGCGTAAACACTGTTAGATGGTAAATTTGAATTTTCGCTAGAATAATGGGTGAACTGTTCGTTTTGATAAAGGTTTATCCCCCCAAGATACGTACCTATCCATAGTCTATTAGTTTTATCGACAGTTAGTGCATGTACATTTACATAACTTAAACCCTTGGGGCCAGATTTTGAATAATGTGTTATTTTATTTGCATGCGTATTTAAATAATTAATGCCGGCGTCTTCCGTCCCTATCCATAAATTCCCTTTCTCATCTTCAGTTATTTGACTTAATGCTTTACCGCTTAAATTTAGAGGTCCACCACCTGCCTTATAATGTACAAAACTATTGCTGTTAGCTAAATTAACACTCACCCCACTAAAAAAAGAACCTACCCAAACATTGTTTTGCCTGTCCTTATAAATATTGTATATAGCGTTATCTTGTATGTTATTTTTATTGTTGAAATTTTGTTGATAAACAGATATCTGATCTGTTTTCGGATTATAGATATTAATGCCCAATTCGGTTCCTATCCATAATTTTCCTTCAGAATCAATTTCTATTGCATGAACTACCTGACTGGATAGTTTCCTTGGTGTAGATTCCGAAAAATGTTCTATTTCAAACGTTGTTTTATTTATAGAATATACGCCATTTCCGAAAATTCCAATATAAAGTTTATCCCCTAAGCCATTTACGATATCTACAAATCCATAATTAAGATAAGGAACTTCGTTACCATATTCAATTTTGCTATTATAGGACGCCGAAGATAAACTATCCATAATATAAATAGCATCACTTTTTACAATCCAATAACCGATATTTTTAACATGTAATACCGCAGTTACAGCATCCTTGCAAATTAGTGAATTCATACCTTTTGGTTTTTCAAACCTGTGCTTAGCATAATTATGCACAAACACACCAAAACCAGTACAAATGCCTATATTACCATTTTTATCCGTAAACAGTTGGTTAGCATATGTTGGCAGATAATAGTCAGCATTTGTATTATAATGATCAAAACTATCTTTTACTTTATCGTATCTGATAATTTCATCTTCGAACTTAAACCAGACATCACCATTTTTATCAGTTATCAGTTGATGTATTTCTCCATCCGGAATATTACTATCTTTATTCCCATCAGAACGATACTGATAAAAACTTTGTCCATCAAATTTTGACAAGCCCTTGCTCGTGCCGAACCACATAAACCCTTCTCCATCTTGGGTAATTGAAAATATGGTATTATTATTAAGACCATCATTAGAAGTATAA
>JADGFH010000930.1 GCA_016743925.1 Labilibaculum sp. | reverse complement strand
TCATAATACTACGCATAAAAAAAACACCAAATAGAGTTTAATGAATGTAAACCAACTCTATTTGATGTTTTGAAATTCCCCTACCAAAAGGAATCTAACATTGTATTTTTAGCTTCTTAACAGAACTTATAGATACAAACATGCTTGTATTTTTCTCCTGGCTTTAAAGTCGCATTAGGAAAATTAGCATAGTTTGGAGAGTTCGGGAAAATTTGAGTTTCCATAGCGATACCAGCACATGCCTCAATCGGAGCTTCATTTTTTCCAATTTCTGAACCATCAAAATGAGCACCAGTATAAATCTGAATACCTGGCTGATCGGTATAAACTTCCATTTTACGTCCTGATTCAGGATCTAGAAGCGTACCCACTAATTTTGCTGAACCATCGCAATCGTCAATTACAAAATTGTGATCAATTCCTTTAATCATATTGATTTGTTCATGATCTGTATCGCAAGCTGACTTAACAGTTGTGGCATTTGTAAAATCGAACGGAGTATCTTTAACCGGTACAATTTCGCCAGATGCAGTACCCAAATCGGCACAAATTGGTGTATATCTAGAAGCATTTAACTGTAACTTATGATTCTCAGCTGAAGCTTTACCAGCACCACGCAAGTTAAAGTAAGCATGGCTAGTTAAATTAATAACCGTTGGCTTAGAAGTTTCTGCTTCGTACTCAATAACAAACTGATTGTCTTCAGTTACGCCATAAATAACAGATACATCTAGTTTTCCAGGGTATTTTTCTTCACCATCTTCGCTTGTTAAGCTTAGCTTATAAGCTTGTACAAATTTATCAAGTGTAATTGGGCTAACTGCCCAATTTTTAGAATTAAATCCTTCTGCACCACCATGTAAATGGTTGGTTTCATTGTTACAGTCTAATTGAAATTTTTCTCCATCAATTTCAAATTTACCACCAACAATTCTGTTGGCGTAACGACCGCATAAAGCGCCAAAGTAGCCGTCTCCTTCCAAAATTTCATCCATGCTGTCGTAACCCACTACAACATCATCAATGTTTCCTTTTGCATCAGGTACTTTTATTGATGTAATCTGCCCTCCCCTTTCGATGAAGGTGATTTCTATATTATTATTCTTAAGTATGTAAGCACGCATTTTATTGTCTTTTTAGTATAAATAAAATTAAGCTACTTGTTTTCTGATTTTTGAACCTTTTAGCGCAAAGAAAATAATGAAAGCATAAAATACCCAAAGAACCATATAAGCTGTTGAGATATTCGATACTGCTTCGATACTTCCCATTACATATGTCCAAAGACCAACAAATACAACACCAGTACATAAAATACCTGAACCAAGTTTTGCAGCTCCCGGAGCAACATCTTTAAGAGATAAATCAAAGATTACAGACCACATGATTGAGTGAAATAATCCTGTTCCCAAAATCGCAGCTAAAGAAACATATCCTGTTGTCGAAACGGTTACTAGAATCATCAATGCTCCTAATAATGAAGAAATAGCTAATACCTTATTTGGAGAAAACTTATTAAGAATTCCGGCACCTGCAAGTCTACCAACTACAAATCCGAAAGGATATACACCCATAAAAAACTTAATCGAATCAGCGTCTAAGCCAATTTTTGTTTCCATGTATCTAAAAAGAAAAGAGTTGACACCAACTTCAAGTCCCATATACATTCCAATAGCAATAAATCCCATTATTAAATGAGGATAAGACCATGCAGATCTACTCACTCCACCAGTTGTATCTTCACTATTATCCGCAATTGCAGGTAGTTTCATGAAATACAATAAAACACCAGTAATTACAGCAACACCACCAAGTACATAATACACAGGTTGTGCTAACATAGCATCAGCAGCAGGATCTCCTGTTACTTGACTTAAAATTAATCCTGTTCCTACAACTGGAGCCAATACCGCTGCAACTGAATTCACTGCCATTGCCAAGGTTAATCTTGCTGAAGATGTTTCAGGGCTACCCATAGCAATAACATAAGGGTTTGCAGCTACTTGTAAAAGAACAATTCCAACTGCACTTACAAACAATGCAAATAAAAACATTCCAAAGCCAGCTGTAACAGCAGGTATAAATAGTAAACTACCAACACCAGTTATTAAAGATCCTATGATTACACTATTTTTATAACCAATTTTCTTCACGAATCCTCCAACTGGGATTGAGAATATGTAAGCGCTAAAAAATGCGGCATTTACCAACTGCGCTGTAGCAGGTTCCAGATCATATAGTTTCTGCAGAAATGGTACTAATACTCCATTCATCCATGTTACAAATCCCAAAAGAAATAGTAGGAATGACATGATTATAAAAGGTACCGTAT
>JADGFH010000929.1 GCA_016743925.1 Labilibaculum sp. | reverse complement strand
AGATGTTTTTGGGTTAAACTTACAAGATTATAATGTTATTATTGAATTTGATAAACACTGGGATTATGCATTATTTGAGCAGCTTTATCATAGGATATTAAGAACAGGACAAAAAAAAGATTGTTATTATTATAAACTTAATGGTGATGTTGGACTTGAAAAAATGATGAATAAAAACCAAGAAAAAAAAGGTAAATTATTAGATGCATTTAAAAAGAAGTCAATTAAATACTTACAGGAGGAATTATAATGGGAAAAGTTTACAATACAGAATTAAACGTTTATGATGCCGCTATTCAAAGAATAAATTATTTATATGATAATTTTAAAGAAGAAGAGGTGTGGATTTCTTTAAGTGGGGGTAAAGACTCGTCTGTTTGTTATAATTTAGTTAAAGAAATTGCATTAATAAGGAATGTTAAATCTATAAATTTATTAATAATCGATTTAGAAGGACATTATAAACTACATGAAGAGTATTTAAAAAGGATTGTTAATGACAAAGATATTAAGATAAATGGATACTGGGTGTGTTTGCCTTTTAATCTAAGTAATGCATCATCAATGTATCAGCCAAAATGGCTTTGCTGGGATGAAAAAGAAAAAAATAAATGGATTAGAGAAATTCCAAATACAAAGATAACTATAAATGCAAAAAATAATCCATTTGGTAAATACTTTAGAAAAGGAATGGAATTTGAAGAATTTATAATAACATTTCCTCAATATTTAGTAGAACAAAAAGGCTTAAAAAAAGTAGCTCAAATAATAGGCATTAGGACTCAAGAGAGTTATAATCGCTATTTAAAAATGAAAGTAACTAAAAATAGAGAATTTTTTAATGAAAAACAATGGATACTAAAACAAAAATCTACTGGCTACGAAACATATAGTGTTCATCCTATTTATGATTGGCTAGTAGAAGATGTTTGGAAATATAGTTCTACAAAAGATTACAATAAAGTTTATGATAAAATGTATCTATCTGGTTATCTTCTAAATTCAATGAGAATATGCCAGCCTTACGGAGAAGAACAAAGAGATAATTTAGATTTATTTGCAAAAATAGAACCAGAAACGTGGAGTAAAATTCAACAAAGAGTTCAGGGAGCTAATTTTGCAATGGAATATAAAGGCAAAAACTTTGTCAAAGGTAGAATAAAATTACCTAAAAATATAGATAGTTGGGAATCTTGGACTAGATTAATTTTAAATTCAATGCCGCCTTATTTAAGAGATCATTACATATCTAAAATAAATGTTTTCTTAAGATGGTGGAGAAAAGAGTTGTATAATGATATACCACATGTATATAGCCAAAATTACGAATGTAATGAAAAATTAGATAATGATGGTTTATATATCGTTAATATATACGATAGTCACATAGATGATACTAAAAAACTAAAACCATCATGGAGAAGGATAGCAAAAGTTTTAATTAAAGGAGATTATATTTGTAAAAATTTAACATTTTCCGCAACAAAAAAAGAATTTGAAAAATTACAAGAATTAAAACATAAATATAAAGAATTATGAGTTTATTTATAGACAAAGAAAAAATGTATCCGTGCTTAAAAACTAAACTTGTAGATATAGAACTAATTGAAGCAAATGATTACAACCCAAATAATGTAGCTCCTCAACAATTAAAGTTGTTGAAACATTCTATACAAGAAGATGGATTTACCATGCCTATTGTTTGCTTCCTTGATAAGGGCAAAAATAAATATATAATTGTTGATGGATTTCATAGATATAAAGTTGGTAAAATATTAAAATTAAGCCAACTACCAATATCTGTAATTGATAAAGAAATTAAAGATAGAATGGCGTCAACAATAAGACATAATCGAGCAAGAGGAGAACATCAAGTAGATTTGCAATCTAATATTGTTGCAGAATTATTTATTCTTGGTTGGACAGATCAAGAAATAGGAATACACTTAGGAATGCAGGCGGACGAGGTATTAAGATTAAAACAAAAAACAGGTATAGCAGAAATATTTAAAAATCACGAATACTCTAATAGTTGGGAATAGTGAACAAACATGCTACAAAACACACTGAAAATAAAAGAATTGATTTACCAAGCTCAACGAGATAGCATTTAAATTTTAAATAATTATAAGGCTACTACTAATAATAGTAGCCTTTTTTAGTACCTTTACACCAATAACGAAAAACGTTAGTAAGAAAAACTTACAGTATGGAAAGCAAGATTTACACAAGGGGAGAATTAGAAAAAAAACTAACCCAAAAAGAGCATGATTTTTGTCATTTATATATCATAGAATGGAATGGAGCTGACTCTGCAAGGAAGGCTGGGTACA
>JADGFH010000928.1 GCA_016743925.1 Labilibaculum sp. | reverse complement strand
GCAATAACTTCCCACTTCTTTTTAAGAAATATCCATCTGAAATAGTTGAAGTAGTTAGCAGGTTGGCTCCAGGAACAATTGGATATTATAAAATAAAGGTAAATACTGTAAGCAAAATAGGAGGTTATTTATTTTTATTGGCTATACTTATTTTAATTATTGTATTAATAGTTCATAAAGCTAGTTGGTTTTTAGCAATACCATTTATAGTTTCATTTATTGTTATTAGTATTGGCAATAAGATGAAAGATGCTTTGTTTGATATTGGTGGTTATAAAACAGTTCGAGATTTAGTTTATAAAATAAAACAAAGTGTATAAAAAGAAAAAAGACCAGCTAGCCCCCGTATGCCGGAAGTCTGTGACTTGTGGTAAGTAAAACTTAAATACTATTCCCTATCTGCTGCACGAAACGAAGTTAATCTTTCGTGTGGCAGATGGTTTTAAACAACAAAAATGAAAACAAAATGAACAAAACAATAATGCTATTTATGAGCATACTGCTGGCTACAACCAGTATAAGGGCACAAAATAATATCAGCTTTGCTTATGATGCCGCAGGCAATAGAGTAAGTCGGACCATTGATTTGGGTGCTACCCAAACAGTAAATAATGGTGATGAAAACGAAAAGCTTTCTTTTGAAAAAAGTGAAGATTTCTTTACCGAAGTACTCGCAGAAAAAGAGATTAAAATTTACCCCAACCCTACCCGTGGGCAACTTCGGGTCGACATTTTGGGCTATGAAGATTTAGATAATAATTCTTCTATACAAGTCTTTACGACTGGTGGTGCATTACTGTATAAAAGCAATACTCCAAGCCAAACAAATGATATTAACCTGAGTGATAAACCTGCTGGTTTGTACCTCATGGTAATTAGCATTGCCGGTGAGCGGAGTACTTGGAAGATTATTAAGCAGTAATGCTTAAAACCTAACCTTAAAATTGCCCCTTTTCATTTGTTGATAGGGGCATTTTTAAATCTCAAAATATGATTTTTTGTAGAACACACTAATTAATTTACGGGGGATAAATAAGGGTATAATCATCTAGATGGAATTAAATAAAACACTGAGAAATTAATGACTTGTAGACTTGAAGTTAAGTTCTGTTGGGGCTACATCCTAAATAATATTTAGAATAGGAGACTAACAAAAGTGTTTGAGTATATGAAATTGTTGAGGTATTAAATTCGCGTTACTTTCCCCTATTAATTCCCCTAAATAACAATACCCCTTGAAGATCAAGAGGTTTGCTATTTAAAAGCGGAGAGAGAGGGAGTTTATTGAGTATGTGAAAGGGCTTGATATGTTGTTGTTTATAGCGGTGTCACTATTTGTGTTCACTTGAGAGTACACTAATCTGTGAAAGTGTAAAATGAGTTACTTAATATTTAAAATCATGAGGGGTAGTAATAATGGAATTCTTCTGACATTAAAATTCAACCCTTAAAAAAATATTTGGTGTTATTCCTAGTGAATAACTTTTTACTTCGTTCAAAGAGTACGATTCATCGTAATAGGTCAAATAGGTCTTTTCTAAAAGATTCTTTTTATCGTATAGATTTAAAAGCTTAAATCCAAGCTTCATATGGCTATTCTCTGAAGCCGATAAACTGATTTTATATGCGGATGAGAAATCGAGACGGTGATAATTGGGAAGATGACGGCTATTTATGGTCTCATAATTAACTTGTCCACTTTCAGAATCAACACTTATGCCTGGTGTATAAGGTTTTCCAGTTCGCCATTTCCAACTAAATGAGAAGTCAAAATCCCGCCAATGGTAGGTATATGCAGCAGACAAAGCATGTCGGATATCAAAATTTCCTCGAAATATTTTTCCCTGATTCAAATCGGGAAACTTATAGGTCGTTTTAAGTAAAGTATAAGATAATAGTGAGTTATAATTTTGTCCCCTCTTCCTTAAAAGAATATCAAGTCCACGAGTATAACTCTTCCCTTCTGCGTAAAAAACATCCTGATTTATAAAGGCTTTCGAAACCGATGTCAGACCTTCATCTTGTTTATAATAAGTTTCAACGCCAATATTTACACCAGCCTTATCCCACTCTACACCTCCAGATACCTGTTTGCTTCTTAAAACAGGAATATTTAGCTTATTCGCTAAACCCCATACTTGATTTTCTAATCCAAAATCAGCTGTCTCAAATTCAAGTATCTGGCTCAAATTTTGATTCTTAATACTTGCTGCTAATTTTAAATACAAAGGTTTTGCCAATTTCATTTTAGCATATATGCGAGGTTCAAAGAAAAGCTCTTTTGCGGATGACAAATAATTAAACCTCACCCCAATATTCAGGTAATAATCCTGATTC